>JALVTJ010000016.1 GCA_027036005.1 Nautiliaceae bacterium | reverse complement strand
GAAAAAAGAAGTCTGTAATTATTAATTAATTTGGGAATAGATTCCAAAGAATGCACATCTATATTTACTTCATCCCCAAGCTCTTCTTTTAGGGCAAATGCATTTTCCACAGTTCTATTGACCAAAATTATATTTACGCCTTCTTTTATTAAATTTTTACATACAATCCTTGCTGTATCACCAACACCTATAACCAAAGCGGTATATCCGCTCAAATCGTTAAGCTCTTCTTTCGCTTTTCTAACAGCAATACTGGCTACGCTTACAGGTTCGTTTGATATTTGCGTTTGATTTCTTATTTTTTTCGCACATTTAAAAGAAAAATGAATAAGTCTTGTTAAGTCCTGAGATATAAAACGTTTTTCGTAAGCTTCGCCAAAAGCATCTTTAAGCTGACCAGTAATTTGTGTTTCTCCCACTACCATTGAATCAAGAGAAGAAGCCAATTTAAACATATGTTCAACCGCTTCTAAATCCGTATAAATTTCGGCTTTTAAAAATTCCTCCGGAGTTAAAACTTTGCAAAATATATTATCATACAATTCGTTAATATCTTTTTTTCTATCGAATACAACTTCAATTCTATTACATGTTTTTAAAAGCAAAACTTCTTTAAATTCGTTAAAATCTTCCAAATTCAGCTTTGATAATTTACTTCTCAGCGTAACATCGGAATTTCTGTAATTAAAACTGATAATAAAATACATTTCAAACCTTTTTGATAAACTCCGTTTTTATATAAATATTTTTTGCCAATATATGCCCGGGAGTATCTCCAAGACGGATATTTTTAAAAACTTCTCCTCTTTTTATATTGTTAGCTCCTTTTACATTCAAATCTTTTATAACCATTACATTATCGCCGTTTTTCAAAACATTTCCGTATGCGTCTTTTTTTATTTCAATTTCACTATTCGCCCATGCCTCTTCCTCAGGCTCCAAATACATCATATCAATTAAATCACTCCTGCCAAAAGCTTTTAAAAGTCTGTATGTTAAAACTTTTACAGCGCTTTTTTCGCTCCACATCGAATCATTCAGACATTGAAAATGATTTTCATCCAATTTTCCGCTTTCAATTTGTTTTTTACACTCCTCGCATAAATTCACATACTCTTCTTTCGGTTCGACTTTAAAATTACTTACATTATGTTCATTTCCACATAATTCGCATTTCATTTTAATCCTTATTTATTTTCCGGATGATATTCGTTTTTTTTATTTATCTCTTTAACTTCAACAGGTCTGTTTATTTTTTGCACAACACCCATAAAAAGAGTAACAAAAGCAATTGATAACCATATACCCATACCAATAAAAATAATATATACCCAACTATATCCGCTTACAACTCCCTGACCATAACTATGAAGTCCTTGTGCAATATAAAAATTCACTCCGAAATAAGTCATTAAAATAAAAAAGAAACTGAAAAACGAAAGCAAAGAAAAAACAAATTCTCCTCTCATCTTAGGAATCATTTTAGTATGAATAACAAGTGCGTAAACCACCATACTGATTAAACTCCATGTCTCTTTCGGATCCCATGACCAATATCTACCCCAACTTTCATTAGCCCAAACCGCTCCTAAGAATGTTCCGATACTTAGAAGTGCCAAACCAATATAAAGAGCAATATAAATAATATTATTAAGCTGTTTAATTTGAATATCAAGTTTTCTATGTAAATAATTTTTTATTCCGAACAAAATTATATTAAGGAGTCCCAACATACTGCCCACTGCCAAAAATCCGTAGCTTGAAGTAATAACAGCAACATGAACCAAAAGCCAATAAGATTTAAGCACAGGCACAAGATTTGTTATTTGCGGATCGATATTATTCAAATGTGCCACCATCATAAACATACCCGCAACAAAAAGTCCTCCTCCTAATGCCAACATAGAACGTCTGAAAAAGACAAGAGATGCAAACGCAGCGCCCCATGCTATAAATATAATTGATTCATAAGCATCGGACCAAGGAGCATGACCGGAAATATACCATCTTAAAAACATATTGAATGTATGGGCCAAAAATCCAATCCATCCTAATATTAAAATAACTTTCTCAGTCTTTGTAAATTTTTTTAATTTTAATATTTCGATAAATCCCAAAATAATGGCCAAAAGACCTAAACTTGCATAAACACCCAATAATTTAGGGAATATTTGCCATCTGTTATATCTAATCTCCCATTTAATTCTGTTAGGGCTTGGCAATATTGCTCCGCTATAATCTTTTTGAAGTTTGTAAATTTCTTCTCTTGCGTTTTTAACCTCATTTACATTAAAATCTCTAATTCCTCCTGCCAAATTTTTAAATAAATTAAAATAAAAATTGGCATCCATAGGACTCATTAAATTCATTGTAACGGCCTGCCTGATTTCAGGTAAACTAAACCATTTATAATTCATTTTTTTACTATTAGGTGTTGGAAACAGATGAAAAATAGCCGCATTATAGACCGTATAAGCAATATAAACCCTCTCGTTTATTTTTAAAAATTCCCTTTGTAACATAGTTCTGTCTTTATCAGGAGTTCTTAAAGCCTCATCTACTTGTTTTTGAAATTTAAAATCACCATTAGGTAAAAAGAAATCGTTATAACTTGCATATTTACCTTTTAAATGAAGCATTTTTCTAATAGTCGGATGCCCTACATAAATAAAAGGTAATTTTTGAAATTCAAGAGGATATGCAACCATTCCGGCTATTAATTGATTATAATTTAATCCTAAAATATTAGCTTTTTTTGTTATTTTATGCACGACATCCAAATCCAAAGTATCCATAGGTTCGATTCTTCCGTTTTCCTGCACCAATGTTAAAGCCCACTGATTCGAAGGTGCAAGTGATTTTTTTGCATATGTTTGCAAATTAAAAGCATGAATTTGAGATGATAAAAGTATCATTAAAACAAAAGCAAAAAGACCACTTTGTTTTAATTTTCTAATTGTTATCATAAATCTTGATTTTTTATAAAACATACTCCAAAAAAATCCTATTGCCAAAAGTAAATACCCCAAATATGTAACATACATTCCCGGATCGTGATTTACAGAAAAAATACTCCCTTTCTCATCCGGATCATAACTTGCCTGATAAATCCTATATCCTCTATAAACTAAAATATGGTTCATATAAATATGATATTTAAAAATTTTGTGATGAGCCTTGTCTATTACAGTTACAAAACTATCATAACTACTTGGCATCATACTTCCCGGATATTTATGCATTACAAACCTATCAAGTCTAATCGAAAAGCCTAAATTTTTAGGATAAACGTCCGAAGGAGTCCCTTTGCTTCTTTCAACCATGATAATAGATTTAGTCTCACCATCTCTTAAATGAAGCTGTCCTTCATAGCCGAAATATCTGGTAATAGCAGCTCCTAATAAAATAACTATTATTGATAAATGAAGAGTAAAAATCGGCAATTTTTTATATGTTTTATATCTAAACATTACACCTATCAGATTAATTCCTAATAACCACATAATAGATTCAAACCATTTTGTCTCATATACATATTTCCAAGCATCCGTCATAGAAAACGCATGCTTAATACCTTCTGCGTCAGTATAAAATCCCAAAGTTGCCCAAATCATCGCCAATATAAATATTAACGATAAAACTACTGCCATTTCTATTGAAAAGAAAAAATTATAAATTTTTTTGATTACCGGATTATTCATTTGAATCTCCATAATGAGCATTAATTTCTTTTAAAACAGCTAAAAAATTCTGAGGTGGCCTTGCTCCTATCATTCTGTAAAAAAGCTCACCACTCGGTTTAATAAAAAGGATAGTAGGAGTTGAACCTGTAAAATAATTTTGAATTTCCACAGGAATAGAATCTCTATCTGCAAGATAAAATACCGGAATAAAATGTTTATTGATATAATCGGCAACTTTGTTATTAGTATAAACTTCACTTGCCAAATACCTGCATGGAGGACAATGCGATAAAGAAACGTCAACCATTACCAATTTATGCTCTTTTTTTGCTAAATTTTTTGCCAAATTATAGCTAATAGCCCAATCTACTTTACCACTCCAATCAAATGCAAACAACATTACACCGATCAATACTAAAAAAATTTTTTTCATAGACAGCCTTTTTTTCGGTATTTTAACACAAAAACAAAAGAAAAAAAAGAAAATTATTTTTCGTTAGATAATGTTTCCAGTAGATTCGGATGAGCAAAATGAGTCATTGTTTGATCGTTATGGCATGTTACACAGCTTATTTTTTTACCTTGTTTTTTAGCATCCCAATAATAAATTTCGTGAATTTTTTTGATATTTTCACTAAGCCCAACAGCAGTTTCAGGATCTCTCATACCTTCATGACAATGCAAACAAGCACTATCATATACATAATTGTCCATTTCATTGAAATTTTCTTTAAAATTAACTTTTTTTATAAGCCCTATATGTGCCAATGCATCTCTTGTTCCGCTAATACCTTTTGCAATCAAATATCCCGCAAGCGAATTATGCGGCAAATGACAATCCGTGCAATGATGTGCTGCAAACCCTTGGGGATTATTGCCTCCGTGAACACTTAATTTAAAGCTGTCCACCATCGGTTTCATTTCATGACAACTGGCACAAAATTCCGGCTGTCCTGTTTTATCGACTGCCACAGCAGCAACATATGAAGCTCCAAGTCCCAAAACAACACCACAAATTAAAGCTCCCCAAAATAATTTTTTATTAGCCATTTTTAACCTTTTTTCGAAATTATAATTATTTTTTGTGCTTAAAAAGTGCTTTATATTTCAATAACAAAAACAGCCCCTTTATTAGAATTATAAAAATAAAGTTTTCCGCTAAAATGTTGTGTAATTATCACTTTACTCATATAAAGTCCTATTCCCGTCCCCTGAGATTGAAATTTTGTAGTAAAATAAGGTTCGAAAATTTTATCTTTAATTTCTTCTTTAACTCCGCCTCCGTTATCTTCTATTTCAATTTTATTTTCATAAATTCTGATAAAAATATTTTTTTCAGTCAAATTTTTATTTTTTAATACATCAATAGCATTATTCAAAATATTAAGTATCACCTGAGAAAATTCACTTTTATATCCATAAAGAGGTTTTTTTGAAATTACTTTCAAATCCACGTTAATACCGTTATTTTTTATTCTACCTTCAATTAGTTTCAAAGCATCGTTGATAACTTCATAAGGGCAAAATTCGACTTTTTCGGTGTCTTTTTTAAAAAAATTGCTAAAATCGTCTATCGTTTCGGACATATAATTAATCTGCATTAAAGCGTTCTGTTTGAATTTTTCGATAAATTCGGGTGTTAATTTGCCTTTTTTATAAGCAAGATCGAAATTTTGAATAAGAAGAGAAAGTCTTGTAATAGGATGTCTCCATTGATGTGCTATATTTCCTAACATTTCTCCAAGTGCGGCAAGTTTGCTTTGATGAAAAAGTATCTGCTCTTTTTGTCTTCTTTTTTCTATCTCTTCTTGAACTTTCAAATCCAACATTTGATAAAAATTATAAAGAGGTTTTGAAAAAAATACACCCAAAGGAATAGCCAAAAAAATAGAAATAACAATCATTATAATTGTTATTTTTTTTGATATTTCATTGGTTTTATCTATAATTTTTTTATTTTGAATAAATATTATTTTCATATTCGGAGCAATGCTTTTCACATAAATTTCATCGCTTACAAACCCGTTTTTCATATTCAAAATCTGTTTATTTAAAAGATAATTAAATATATCGTTTAAATTTTTTTCTTTATATATATTAGAATATAAAACATCTCCTTTATTATCAATGAAAATCACATGATATATATCATTTTTCTTAAAAATATTTTTAATTAAAGCCTTAACTTCTATAAATCCCGGAATTGTTCCTATTTTAAGAGGAGCCGCAGCATCAAATTCAATCGCATTGTTTTTAAATTTCCTATTTATTAAAATTTGATTGTTTTTTTTAAAATTGGTTACGTTAAATGTTTTAAAAGATTTGTCGCAAAAAACATTGGAATTTAATTTATAACAAGATAAAATATTTTTGCCTTCGTAATTAAAATAATTTATCTCTTTAAGATCATTATTCGCATAAAGCATTGTTTTGAAAATAGATTTTATAACATTAATATTAGGCTCGAAAGTAGAATTAAAAATATCATTTTTAATAATTGCATCCGTTGTTAGCTTAATTGTATTTTCTTTTGAATTATATTCTCTGTAAATATTTGATGAAATTAGTTTTATTTTATCGTGAAATTCCTGAGTAGCGATTTTGTTAAAAATATATATTGAAACATATGTTGTAACAATTATAATCAAAAATCCGAAAAGCGAAAAAGCCAAAATCAAATCTATTTTAAAATCATTTGCTCTTTTCAATTTTATATCCAATACCTCTTATGTTTGTAATAAAATTTTCTTTAAGCTTTTTTCTAAGTTTTTTAACCTGTGTTCTTATTGTATTGTCACATATATCCTTTCCATCCCACACATAATCTCTGAATTTTTCAAAATCAACCACACTGCCGATATTTTTTATTAAAAGTTCAAGAAAATATTTTTCATTCTGAGTTAAATCCACTTCTTCGTCTTTATAAAAAAGTCTTAGTTTTTCCAGATCGAATTTATAATTTTGAGTTATTTTTATTTCATTGGTTTTTTTAAATACAAGTCTTTTAATCCTAAGTTCAAGCTCTTCAAGTTCAAACGGTTTTTTTATATAATCGGCAGCACCCAAATCAAATGCTTTTTTAATATGTTCTATATCCGAATAAGCCGTAATAAAAATAACAGGCACATTCGCATAATTTTTCATTTCTTTATAAAAATCAAATCCATTAATATCGGGCATATTTACATCAAGTAAAAAAATATCGTAATGAGTAGGATATATTTTTTCAAATGCTTCTTTTGAAGAAACAAAATAATCCACCTTATTTCCCTGCATTTCTAAATAATCCTTAATTGATTCTCCTATAAATTCATCATCTTCCACAAGTAATATTTTCATTTTATTCCCTTTATATTCGGATGAAAAGCTTTTGTTGAAATAATTACTTCATCGTTTTTTTTGAATTTTTCAGCTTCTTTCTGAGAAATGACAATTTCAACTATATGACTCCCCAAAGAAACAACTGCAATATTTATAATATCAGTATTTATTATATCAATAATTCTTCCTTTAAGAGAAAATTTTTCACTTCCTCTTGTTTTTAGTAAAATTTCTCTGGGAGTTCCTTTTTTTATAATTTTACCATTTTTTATTTCAATCATTTTATCGGCAAGTTTATAAATTTCCGTAGATGAGTGAGAAACCATTATGGTAGTTAAATTAAATTCTTTATGAAAAAAATAAATTTCATTTTGCAACTCTTCTTTTCTTTTTTCATCCAAAGCAGAAAAAGGCTCGTCCAAAAGAAGTATTTCAGGTTTCCTCATTAACGCTCTACATAAAGCAATTCTTTGTTTTTGTCCTCCACTTAGGGTATTCGGATATCTTTCGCTTAAATTTTTCATTCCAACCATTTCAAGTAATTTATTCGCTAATTTTTTATCTTTTTGCACATATAAAAGATTTTCTAAAACATTCATATTTGGAAAAAGTGCAAAATCCTGAAAAACAAACCCTATTTTTCTTTTTTGAGGAGGTAAAAATCTGTTTTTATACCAAAGCCCATTAAAAACATTACAATCTTTATCTTTATCTTTTCCTTTTCTCTTCCTCGTCTTTTCCTTATCTTTTCCACACGAAACAATATCTCTGGTTTGTAAATTGGTATTACTAAGCCAAATTTCATCTCCTACCCTTATCTCTCCATTAGCTTCTTCAAGCCCCGCTATTATTCTTAAAAGTGTAGTCTTACCGCTCCCGCTCTCTCCGCTTATTGCCAAAAAATCATTTTTTTCGATATTAAATTCCATTTCAAGTTTCATATTTTTTTGAGCACCGAATAAATTTTTACTTACATTAATATGTATATAACTCATTTTTTTCTCCATTTAGTTTATTTGTTATTAGTATATTAGTTATTTGCACCAAAATACCAATAACTAATAACCAATTCCACTTTTTATTTTTTTTCGGTGATTAATATAATAAACAATAAGCAAAACCAAAAAACTGATAATCAAAAGAGTTGCACTGTAAATATGAGCTTTTGGGTATTCGAGATTTTCAACATAATCGTAAATTGCAACGCTTGCGACTTCTGTTTTTTTAGGAATTGATCCTCCTACCATCAAAACAACTCCAAATTCTCCTATGGTATGTGCGAATGTAATTACAATTGCCGTCAATAAAGAAGGTTTAATATTTGGTAGTATTATTTTAAAAAGCGTTATTAATTTACCTTTACCGCTTAAATAAGAAGCTTCTATTATGTTTTTATTAATACTTTCAAATCCGCCCTGAATTGGTTGAATCATAAAAGGAAAAGAATAAATCGAACTTGCTACAACCAAACCTTCGAAAGAAAAAACTAATTTTATATTAAATAATTCATAAAATATTTTTCCTACGTATGCATTAGGAGAGAGAAAAAAAAGCAGATAAAATCCCAGCACGGAAGGCGGTAAAACAATAGGCAAGGCTGTAATTGATTCCAAAAAAGGTTTTATTTTGGATTTGGTAGTTGATAAAAACCAAGCATAAGGAATTCCCAAAATTAACAAAATAATCGTTACTATAAAAGCCAATTTAATCGAAAGATAAAAAGGATAAAAATCAAAATTCATATTTTTCCTATTATAGAAATATCGCTTGCTTTAAACATTAAATACGCCTCCGTTTCAAAATCAGCAAAATTTTTTAACATTAAAACTTCCAGTTCTTCATTTGTTATTTCACATATTATATTTGCTAAAATTTTTCCTTTTTTTATTTTTTTTACTTTTACTTTTAAAACATTTTCGAATTCACATTTTTCCTTACTCAAAAAAAGTTTCGTTGGCTTAATATAAAGTAATGCCTTCTCTCCTATTTTCAAATCGATATTCATTTGTAATATTAAAACATTTATTTTTTGATTTTCTTTTTCAAATTCCAA
This sequence comes from Nautiliaceae bacterium, assembly GCA_027036005.1. GTDB lineage: Bacteria > Campylobacterota > Campylobacteria > Campylobacterales > Nautiliaceae > JALTBU01. Next base: position 33,724 of record JALVTJ010000016.1, on the reverse strand, counting down.
TAAATTAAGATTATTAATCGAAATTATATTTTTTAAAACCGCTGTTATTTCATTTTCCATTTTCAATTCTCCAAAGTGATGTATTGGTATATTGGTATATTGGTGTATTTGTATATTAGCGCAAATAACTAATACACTAATAACCAATCTCACATCGTATCGTATCCGTATTTTTTTAATATATTTTTTACTTTTTTACTAAACATAAAATTATAAAATTCTTTTGCGACTTTTTTTTGGGATAAAAGAATTATACCTTGATTTATAGGATGATATAATTGTGGATTTATTTCTTTATAATAAAACGTTCCCAAACTTTTAATGTTTTTTGAATAAATTGTAGATTTCGCCACTATCCCTACATCCGCATAACTTTTTACATATGAAAAAACAGCAGGTATTGTTTCTGCAAAAACCAATTTTGATTTTATTTTTTTATAAATTCCCGCATTTTTAAATGCTTCAATAGCCGCTTTTCCATAAGGAGTCGTTTTAGGTTTGGATATTGCAATAATATTAAATTTATCCAAATTTTTAAGAGAAATATCTTTATATTTCAAACTAAAAAGACAAATTGCCCCTCTTGCATATATTCTCGGAGGCATTTTTGCTATCCCTGCTTTATAAAGTTTTAAAGGATATTTCATATTAGCAGATAAAAAAACATCATAAGGAGCACCTCTTAAAATTTGTGCAGTTAATTTTCCGCTACTCGAAAGAACTAAATTTATTTTAACATTTGGATATTTTTTATTAAAAGCTTTTTTTATTTCAGGCATTACATACGTGAGATTAGCAGCAGAAGCAATATAAAGACTCTTTGCAAAAAGCGTTACGGAAATAATCAAAAATAAAAACTTTTTCATAACCTCTCCTCTAATAAGGGCACCCGAGATGGAATACCCTTATTAGGGAGTGGGCTTCTTTCCAACTCGGGAGGCCTAAACGTTTCCGTTTAAACCCTATCGGCTGTCAATCCATAGCAAAAGCCTTAGGAAATACAGCTCGAAACCCTTTTTTAAAATTATATATTAAAATCGTTTTTATGTCAAATTAATTAAATTTTTTTAATACCAAAAAATATAAATACCCATTCACCAATTTATTCACAAAAAGTGCCATAAAAGTGCCATAAAAATAAAAATGTCAAATTTTTGTTTTTTTTTCTTTCAAAAAGTAATATAATTAAAATGAAATTAATTCCCAAAGGAGATAGTATGTCAATGAACAGAAGAGACTTTTTAAAAACAACAGCGGCAGTAGCAGCGGCAAGTGCAGCAGGGATTGTAATTCCCGAAGAAGTAAAAGCACAAGCCGATGCAACACAGCAAGGCTGGCAATGGGATAAAGCGGTATGTCGTTTTTGTGGAACAGGTTGTGGTATTATGATTGCTACAAAAGGAAATAAATGTGTAGCTGTAAAAGGAGATCCTTTAAATCCGGTTAATAGAGGAATTAACTGTATTAAAGGATACTTTAATGCAAAAATTATGTATGGGGCAGACAGATTAACTCAACCTCTACTTAGACTAAATGAAAACGGAGAATTTGATAAAAATGCACCATTTAGACCAGTTAGCTGGAAAAGAGCGTTTGATGAAATGGAGAGACAATTTAAAAAATATTATAACAAATACGGTCCTACAAGCGTGGGAATTTTCGGTTCCGGTCAATATACAATTGAAGAAGGATATGTAGCGCTTAAATTGGTAAAAGCCGGATGGAGAAGCAATAATATAGATCCTAATGCAAGGCACTGTATGGCAAGTGCGGTTGTAGGTTTTTATCAAACATTCGGTATCGATGAGCCAAGCGGATGTTACGATGATATCGAACTTACAGATACCGTAATTACTTGGGGTGCAAATATGGCTGAAATGCATCCAATTCTTTGGTCAAGAGTATCCGATGCAAAATTAAACAATCCGGATAAATATACAATTGTTAACCTCTCAACTTACAGAAATAGATGCTCAAACCTTGCAGATATGGAAATAATTTTCAGACCTAATACAGACTTAGCTATTATGAATTATATAGGTAGAGAAATTTTAAAAAGAAATGCTGTTAATTGGGATTTTGTTAAAAAACATACAATCTTTGCAACAGGAACAGTGGATACCGGTTATGGTATGAGAGAGCCTAGCGTTGCCGAAAAACTTGGATATTCCAGCAAAGAAATGCAAACAATCGTAAAACAAAAAGCAAAAGTCGTAACACCAGAAGAAGCGGTTGCGCTAAGTCCTATCGGTAAATGGAAAGCCGGTGATGAAATGGTTATGAAACATAGAAAAGGACACGCTCCGTTTTGGCATTGGGAAATAAGTTTTGAAGATTTCAAAAAAGCGGTCGAGCCTTATACATTAGATTACGTAGCAAAAGTTGCAAAAGGTGATAAAGACGAATCACTTGAAAGCTTTAAAAGAAAACTTGTTAAATTAGCAGATCTTTATTGTGATCCAAATAGAAAAATAGTATCTTTCTGGACAATGGGCTTCAATCAACATGTTAGAGGAAGCTGGATTAACGAAATTGTATATATGGTTCATCTATTACTTGGAAAACAGGCTGAACCGGGTAACGGTGCATTCTCTTTAACGGGTCAACCAAGTGCATGCGGAACAGCAAGAGAAGTAGGAACATTTGCACACAGACTTCCAGCTGATTTGCTTGTAGCAATTCCTAAACATAGAAAAATAGCCGAACGATTATGGAAAATTCCTCATGGAACAATTAACCCAAAAGTAGGATATCATTTTGTTAAAATGATGAGAGAACTTGAATCAGGTCATTTAAAATGGGTATGGGCACAAGTTAATAACCCTTGGCAAAATACAGCAAATGCAAACCATTGGCTAAAAGCTGCAAGAACTATGGATAATTTCATTGTAGTTAGCGAATGTTATCCTGGTGTATCAGCGAGAGTAGCCGATTTGGTATTGCCAATAGCCATGATTTATGAAAAATGGGGAGCTTACGGAAATGCAGAAAGAAGAACTCAACATTGGAGACAGCAAGTTGTAGCTCCTGGAATTGCAATGCCTGATCTTTGGACTTTAACAGAATTTGCAAAAAGATTTAAATTAAAAGAAGTATGGCATGAATGGAAATTGCCAAATGGAACTATTTTACCAAATGTTTTAGACAAAGCAAAAGAGATGGGTTATAGTCCGGAAGATACGTTATTTGATGTTTTATTTAATAGAGATGAGTATCGCAAAAATTTCCCATGGCCAGATCCTATCGCCAAAAATCCTGGAACAGGAAAAATGCATCCTAATACAGAAGCTGAAGGTGATTTCAGGAAGGTTGTGGGAAGTGATGGAAAAGTATTTAACGGTTACGGATTTTTTATTCAAAAAGCAATGTGGGAAGAATACAGAAAATTCGGTATTGGTAGAGGTCATGACTTAGCCGATTTTGATACATATCAAAAAGTAAGAGGTCTAAGATGGCCTGTTGTAAACGGACACGAAACAAAATGGAGATTTAATGTCAATTATGACCCGTATGCAAGAAAATTTGCAAAACCGGGAGAAAAATTTGCATTTTACGGACCGCTTCTTAAAACTATTAAAAGAGGTAATTTAAAAGGTCCTATTAAAAGCGAAGGAAAAATTCATCTTCCAAATAAAGCGAAAATTTTCTGGAGACCGTTTATGGTGCATCCGGAAGATCCGAAATATGATACAAACGGTTATAAATTCTGGCTATGCACAGGAAGGGTTCTTGAACAATGGCATACCGGAACAATGACAATGAGGGTTCCTGAACTATATAGAGCAATGCCGGAAGCTCTTTTATATATGAATCCAAAAGATGCTAAAGAATTAGGACTTGAAAGATTTGATTTAGTTGTAATTGAAAGTAGAAGAGGTAAAGTAAAAGCAAGAATTGAAACAAGAGGAAGAAATAAACCTCCAAGAGGATTAGTAATGATTCCTTGGTTTGACGAAAGAATTTTAATTAATAAATGCACACTTGATGCAACTTGTCCTATGAGTAAAGAAACCGATTATAAAAAAGCGGCTGTTAAAATTTATAAAGCATAAAGGTAAAAATTGGATAGAAGAAATTTTTTAACTTCTCTTTTGCAGCTTTCGGCGGCAGCTACTGCTGCCGGCGCTATTGTAGGAGGTTTTGCCGAAGAGAATAAAGACAAACCTCTGGCTTTAAGACCGCCTGGTGCGTTGCCTGAAAAGGATTTCATTAAAACATGCATAAGATGCGGTTTGTGCGTTGACGCATGCAAAAACAGAGAAAATAAAATGATAGTAAACGGCATAGAAATAGATACATTGAAATTAGCATCGCCGGGAGATAATGTGCCAATAGGAACACCTTATTTTAATGCAAGAACAGGGCCGTGTTTTATGTGCGATGACATTCCTTGTATGTATGCCTGTCCTACCGGCGCCCTTACACCAAAAGAGTGTCAAAATGACAAAGGTAAAGTTGCAATAGATTATGCAAAAATGGGTGTAGCTGTCATTGATCCAAGCAGCTGTATTGCATTTTGGGGATTACAATGCACGGCTTGTTATAGAGCGTGTCCTGAAATGGATAAAGCGATTACAATTGAATGGAAACAAAATAAAAGAACCGGAAAACATGCTTATAGAATTCCGGTAGTGCATGAAAACTATTGCACGGGTTGCGGAATGTGTGAAATGGCATGCGTAACAGAAAAAGCCGCGATCAAAATTTTTCCAAGAGACGTATTCCTTGGAAAAGTAAGTAATAGATACGTCAAAGGATGGAGTAAAAAAGACCAAGAGAGAGTTAAAAACGCAAGCACTAAAACAACAACCAAAACTCCTTGGAGTAAAGAAAATCCACTCCAAAATCTAAATCAGGGAGTAAATTGGAATGAATAAAATAATTAAAAACAGATATTTAATCCTTAGACGTATTACTCAGTTTGCAATTCTTTTTTTATATTTCGGAGCTAATTATTACGGATGGAAAATTTTAGTGGGGAATTTAAGTTTTTCAAAACTTTTTAATACCATTCCCTTAACAGATCCGTATGCATTTTTGCAAATGCTTTTTGCAGGTGCGGTAATTAGTTCTAATTTAATCATAGGTGTAATTATTATTACACTTTTTTATGCGATAATCGGTGGAAGAGCATATTGTAGCTGGGTATGTCCAGTTAATCTTATTACTGATTTAGCTGGATGGATTAGGAGAAAAACCCATCATGAAAAAGACAATCTAATCAGTGCAATAAAAATTAAAAAATTCAGATATGCCTTTATGATTATTTTATTAATATTTTCAACAATTATAGGTGCAGCAGCTTTTGAATTTATAAGCCCAATTGGAATATTTACAAGAGGTGTAGCATTTAGTTTGGGATTTGGATGGATTTGGCTTTTGGTTATTTTTATTTTTGATGCATTTGTGCTAAAAAACGGTTGGTGTGGTCATATCTGCCCTGTGGGAGCTATGTATTCTTTGATAGGGACAAAAAACTTTATAAGAGTATATCATACAAAAGAAAATTGCACCAATTGCGGTAATTGTTTGGAAATTTGTCCGGAAAATCAGGTTTTGGCACCCGTAATAAATAAAAAAAGTGATTTTATTAACGGAATTGAATGCACAGAATGCGGAAGATGTATCGAAGTATGCGAAGACAACGCATTAAAATTTTCACTTAGAAATTTCATAAAAGGAGAAAAAAATGAAAAAAACACTACTAATTAGTTCTATTGGTGCATTAATATTATTAACCGGATGTAACCAAGTAAATTCTACAACAAACAATCAAGTATCAAACAAAACCGTTCAAATAACAGGCATAAGAAAAGCGGGACTGAATAAAGGCTCTCAAAATCTGCCTGTTGTAACTTACAATTCTCAAGCTCCAATACCTGGAAAGGTTAAATTATATAAAACTTCATATGTAACGGCTCCTCCAATGATACCTCATAGCATTGCCGGAATGACACCAATTACGGCCAAAAATAATATGTGCTTAAATTGCCACATGCCACAAAACGCAAAAGCTTTGGGGGTTACTCCTATGCCAAAAGATCATTTTATAGATAACTTTGAAAATGGTAAACATATAAGAAGAGTTGCAGGAAGTAGATATTTTTGTACAACTTGTCATGCTCCTCAGGCAAAATTAAATCCTGTTGTGGAAAATAAATTCGAATCTATGAAAGCCAATGTAGGGATGAAATGATAGATAAAAGAAAAAGAAATTTATTCAGGAGAGTCCCTTCTCCTTTTAGATCTTTTATCTATCCGCCTTATTTTGAAAAAAAAGAAGATTTTTTAAATTGTTTGGAATGTAAAACAAAAGAATGCAAAAATGCATGTCCTGAAAAAATAATTTTTATAGAAAATGAAAAACCCGTTATTAAATTTGGTATAAACGGATGCACATTTTGTGATGAATGTGCAATCGCTTGTCCCAATAATGTATTAAAATTAGAAAATAAAAAAATAAAATTAAATGTTGAAATGATAATAAATACACAAAAATGTTTAGCTTGGAATAAAACTGTTTGCTTTTCATGTCAAGATATTTGCGGAGAAAACGCAATTAGTTATAACGGTATCCTTAATCCTATAATTGATTTAGATAAATGTACGGGATGCGGTTTTTGTATAGGAGTATGCCCTGTTGATGCAATTGCAACTAAAATTTTATAAAGGAGCGTTATGAAAAAAATTATAATGATTTTTTTTGCGGCAATGGCGTTTGCTCTTCCTATTATTAAACCTTACAAATTTTACAGATATAGTTATTATATCTCAAAAGTCGCATTTAATAAAAAATATTTAATTGTCGGTCTAGAAAACGGCCACATATTAATAAATGATTTTAAAACAAATAAAAAAATAAATGAAATCATTTTACCAAAAATTCATGATTTCATGGGAGATTTAATCTCAATGCCCATTTATTCTCTTGATATATCAAAAAACGGAAAAAATCTTTTAATTTTAGCACAAGGCGAGAATGAATCCAGAATATTATTTATTTATAATTTAAAAAAAAGAAAATTAAAAAAAATTTTTACTAGTGAAAAAATGTTTATGAAAGCTTCTTTTATAAATAAAAGCAATATATTATTCGCTCTTTTAAGTGATGAAATAATGCTTTATAATTTAAAAGAAAAAAAATTTCTTTATGATACACAAATCGGAAATTATGTTTTTTCCACATACGCAATAAATAAAAGAAAAACAAAAATTGCAATAGGAGATGAAAGCGGTGTTATTCATGTTGTAGATATTAAAACAGGTAGAAAGTTATTTGATTTGATAGGATATAACAAAGATAAAACAATAGGAATAGATTTTATAAAAAATTATATTATCAATGCAAGTAGTGATAAAAGAGTTGCAATTTATAATATAAACACAAAAACAATGATTACTAAAACTGATGCAAAATTTTTACCTTACGCTGCTGCACTTTCGCCAAATTTAGAAAAATATGCAATCCAATATGATGAAAAAGATAATATTATGGTTTATAACATATACTCAAAACCTCTTTATTTGTTAAAAGGGCATCAAATGCCTTTAATTAATATGAAGTTTTTATCAAATAATGAATTAATCAGTTATTCACCAAGCGAAATTATTATCTGGAAATTAAAATAAAAGGAGTAATATGAATATTTCAAGTATAATAGTTAAAACATTACCTAAAAATTATGATGCCGTATGGCTAAATCTCAAAGAAAGCGATATATGTGAGGTTCATTTCGGTGATAAAGAAAAAGGTATAATAATAGTAACAATCGAAGGAGAAAGCGTTGAAGAAGAAATTGAAAAAGTAAGAATCTTAGAGGAAATACCTTTTGTAATCAGTGCTGATATGCATATGAGCTACTGTGAAGAAGAACTTGATAAAATGATGAAAAATATAGATTTTGAAAAAACAGTAAAAGAATTAAATGAAGATAAACCTATTGAAAAAATAACATATTTTGGTAGCTTAAAAGGAAAATATTAATATACATTTAGCTCCATTCGGAGTTTGTAAAAAAGTATATAAAGCAAATAAATAACTTGGAATGGAATTTCTTTAAACTATAAATTGTTTATATTTTTAATAGACAGCAGAGAATAAAATAAGTTTAATAAGTGTCAAACACTTTTATGCAGTAAAAGAAAAGCCCGAAAGGGCTTAAAAAATTATTCGTGAGTAACAACCGGCATTGGAGGTTCGTTTTCAAGAACTTTTTTAGCACTTCCGTATTTTTTAAGCATTCTCATTCTATAATTGAAAATATCATTCATTTCTCTAATATCTTGCATTACTTCAAATACACCATGCCAATGTGCATAATCAGGACTTCCCATCGCTGCACCTTGTCTGAATCTTCTTCCTTCATGATGCCATAAATAATAATAAAGTTTAAAGAAAGGATCACTCCATACATCTGATTTTATTAATCCTTTGGCTTTAAGTTCTTTTAGCATTTTTGTCGCATATGCGTGATATTCATTATACACTTTAACTGCTGCATCAGTTCTTTGAAAATAATTACTTACAAATGTAGCCTCATGACAAGTCATACAAACTTTTTTCATATCAGCCCTTGCAGCCTCAGGTCCATTTGGATTACCAGCTTTAGCATTTCCTCTAATAATTGTTTTACCAGGAATTACTTTTCCTCCACCGCTCCACCAAGCCCATCCGGCTGTTTCATGTCCACCTGTTCTTAGAAAACTTGCAGGTGCCCATAAGTTCCATTTAAGTCTAAGTGAAACGTTATGAGTTGCTTTAAGACCATTAATACCACTCATATGACAAGTAAAACATGTAGGTCCTCTTAAAGTTTTTCCAGGAATTTGTTTTCCAGTTGAAAAATCATAATCTTTTTCATTTGTTTCAAAAATATGTCCGTGAACACTTGATTCAAAAATTTCTTTATCCGGATGGTCAGGTCCTAAGTGACAATTTTCACAAGAAGCAGGATTCCTTGCTTCTGCTGCTGAAAATTTATGTCTGCTATGACATGCCAAACAGTTACCAACCCCACCATCAGGATATAATGATGCCATACCGTCATTTGGCCATGTGCTAGGAAGTGGTCTTCCTTCTTTATCTAATTTAATAGTGGTTCCATGACATTGAATACATGTATTTGCCACATTTAAGTTTGCAACATTCGGATTGTCTTGATTAGCTCTGTAAAAGCTTGAATCGTGTCTAATACCTTTATCCATTTTAGCAGCGCTAAATCCGTTAAGTGAAGGATTTTTACCCTTTAAACTTTCATAATTATAAGCTAACTTACTCATCAAAAAGCCATGTTTTGTATTATTAATAGCAAGCCATTGAGCACCAGCTCTTGCGTGACCTGAATTTAAAAATTCTTTAACTTCCTTAGCATGACATTTAGCACAAGTTACAGAAGAAACTGCAATTTGAACAGTCCAGTTAGCACCTTGATAAGGGTGTGCTTTAAATGCAGTAGGATAATTTTTCGGAACAACGTGACATTGCACACAACCTACACCCGCTTTTGCGTGTTTTGAATGCTCCCAATCCGCTACTATACCCGGATCAGTAGTTTTATGACACATTAAACATTGAGCGTTACTTACACCTTTTGGATGAAAATTTTTGAGCCTTACATAATTCGGATTTGAATCCAAGTTTACAGCAAACGCCATACTTGTTATTGCTGCAACGCTTATTCCCGCAGTGACAATTTTTTTCATTTTTACTCCTTTTTGAGAACTCTTTAAAATTATATGAAAAAAGAGTGTCTCAAAAGTGCCATTTATTTAATTAATATTAAAAACAGAGAAAATGTAGAAAAGGAATATTTAATTGTAGAAAAATTTAATTAAAGACAATAATAAAATACGGAAAAAATTATTTTTTTCCGTATTTTTTAGCAGCATCAGCAATATCTTTTTTACTTAATCCTTTTGCAATATTGACCATCATAGGATTACCTTTTCCTGCTTTGAAAGCTTTCATTTTCGCTTCTATTTGAGCAGGTGTTAATGTATCCAACTTTTTAGCCATACCACCGTTATGACACATAGCACAATCTTGATACGCAAATGCCATTACCCCAAAAACCGCTAATGTTAATAATCTTTTCATTTCAACTCCTTCATAAAATTTGAATTAAATTATAGCATATTAAGTTCTTAATCTACTAGGCACAACCGGAAATTTTATTTTACATTTATTTTTTAAAATTTTCCCATTTATATTTAAGATTATTTCATAATATTCATTTGCTCCCATTTCATCCGTCGAAAGTAATGTTAAAATCAATTTGTTTTTTCTAAGAACAACTTTTATTATACTTTCATCCATTCCCAAATCAAATATTCTTATCCACCCTTTATTTAAATTTACAATAAAAGCATCCTGAGTTTTATTTTTAATATTTCCGGTTACAAAAATATCATTATTGAATTTAAAAATAAAATTACCGTTAATAGAATGATTTAAATTTATTTTTTTATAAATTCGATTGTTTTTATAAATTTCGATATGACTTTTACCTTTTTTATAAACATCTATCATAAAATATACATTATTGTTATCTACAAAAAAATCCTTTGCCAAAGCATATTTTTTGGGAATTTCATATTTATGGAGCATTTTTCCTTTTTGATTAAAAACAAGTAAAACTGGATAATAGCTGTTTTCATCAACTCCGAATAAATAGATTTTATTTTTATATACTTTTAGTTTTTGAGCATTTAAAAATATTGGAGTCGAAAATTTTTTTATGAGATTAAATTTACTATTCAAAATATAAATATCACTTCCGTTTACGGAAGGTTTAAAAAAAAGATAATTCTTACCGAACGGAATTAAATTATCAGAAGTAATATGATATTTTTTCATTAATATTTTATCTTTGTTTACAGCTTTTATTTCTTTGTTTAAATTAATATTCTGCTCACTTACGCAACCTAAAAAAAATAGTGGAATTAATAATAATTTTTTCATTTAAAATCCTTTAAATAACACCCAAATTCCTACAATTATCAAAAAAATACCGCTTATTTTTTCTATTATTCCCATATATTTTTTTGTTTTTTCTATAAGTTTCATACTCCAAATAGTAAAAATAGCCATTAAAATAAACGGAATTGCAAGCCCTATTACATAAAGCACCATCATTGTAATGCTTTTAGCTGGATTTGTTGCGGCCATTCCCACAATTGTCCCGAAAATTGGCCCGATACAAGGCGTCCAACCGAATGCAAACGAAACTCCCAAAAGAAAACTTCCCGCATTTTGAAAGTTAACTCTTTTTTCATATTGCATAAATTTAAATTTGATAAATCCTCCTACATTAATACCGAAAATTATTATAATAATTCCCGCGATTATATTAATCCATTTATAAGCGAAAATATTTCCTATGAGATTTGCAGCAGCTGCACCTATTAATACAAAAACAAGAGCAAACCCTGCAATGAATAATAAAGAATTTATTAAAATTTTTAATCTTTCTTTTTTGGTTAATTCCCTGTTTTCAAGCTCTTTTGCACTGATACCCGTTATGTAAAAAAAATAAATCGGAACCATAGGCAATACGCAAGGGGATAAAAAAGACAAAATCCCGGCAGCCAAACTAACTAAAAAAGGCATAGAATCAAAATAATTAAACAAAGAATATACCATATTTTCCATTATTTACCTTTTTGATATTTTTGATTAATATTTTGAAGCGTTTTCAAAAATATTTTTGCGGGACGAGATCCGAAAATTCTGTAATAAAGTTTATCACCCGGAGTTATTAACAAAACATTAGGAGCAGCACCTGTAAAATAAGGAGAAAACGCTATCGGAACCCTATCCGTATCGGCAAAATAAAACATCGGAACAAAATGTTTGTTAATATATTCAATCACAGGGGGATATTTATAAACAATATTAGCCAAATACCAACAAGGAGGGCAATGATGAACGGAAATATCCACAAAAAGCAACTTATGCTCTTTTTTTGCCGTCTCAAAAGCTTTTTTATAATCTTTTACCCAATGGATCGATTCATTTGCAAAAAGAAACGAAAACAGTAAAAAAACACTAATGAAGATTTTTTTCATTTTTTAACTCCTTTGCAAGTTCATAAGAATTTTTGATACAATCGTTAAAACTTACACCATTATAGGCATTCCCCGTTAAATAAATGTTAAATTTTTTTGCTTCATCCATAATTTCTCTTATCAAATCCTGATGACCTAAGGAATAATTTGCAATTGCTCTTTTATGTATTTTAATCCAAGTAATTTTCGGATTTGCGTTTTTTAAGATTTTATATATATCATTTTTTGCAATTTCAATAATTTCTTCTTCGCTCATATCTTTAATCTCTGGAAATCTAGCACCTCCGAGCATTAACCTTATGCCGTTTCTGTGAGGAAAAATATATTTATCCATCAAAATCCCTAATGTTTTTTCTTTTACGGTAAGAATACCGAAACTTATAGGAGTGATACTATCAAAATCAAATCCCACTATTGCCACGGGATTGTATTCTATTTTTTTAAGCAGGGAGCTTAATTTGTCATATTTTTTCAAAATATTTGCTGCATTAAAACTCTCGGTTGCTATTATAATCTTATCAAAACCTTTGAGATCTTCAATATCTTTTATCTCTTTTTGTATAAAAGTTGCTTTTGTTTTTTCTTTTAATTTATCTATAAACTCGCTCATTCCCCATTCAAACGAATGCAACTCCCCGCTTGGCTGACCCCCTCTTTTTAGTTTAATCATACCTTTAAAAAGCGAGCCGTATTCACATTCTATTTTTTTAAGTTTAGGAAATGCGGCATTCATAGACGTTTTCTCTGGGGTTGAAGCATATATTCCGGCAAGCATAGGCACCATCATTTTCCCAGTAAATTCCTTGCCAAGTCTTCTATTTGCAAACTGCTCAACACTCTCTTCTCTATCGCATACAGGTTTTATAAAAAATTCTTTTAAAATCCTTAATTTACCTTTCAAACTCATTATATCGCTAAAAAGAAAATCAACAGGCTTAATTGGAATTTTAATAAGTTTGTCATCGTAAATATATCTGATTTTAGAATTTTCATTTGCTTTTAAAGGTTTAATTCCAATCTCCTCACAAAGTTCAAGTGTTTTGGGAGAATTACTTAAAAAGCCGTTAACACCTTCTTCAAAAAGATAACTTCCTATCTTTTGAGTATAGGCCTTACCTCCCCATTTGTCTTTTTCGAAAACGCTTATTTCATAATCGTTTTGAAGATAATAAGCCAAACTAAGTCCGCTTATTCCTCCTCCTACAATCGCTAATTTTTGCATTTTTTCCTCCTATAAATAAAAACTACGATTCCAAAAATAATCATAAAAGAACTTAAAATTTGCCCCATTGTAAAGGAGCCTATAATAAATCCAAGCTGAGGATCCGGCTCGCGCCAAAATTCGCACAAAAATCTGAAAAAACCGTAACTTATTAAATAAAGACCTATCAGTTCTCCTTTACATTTGTAAAATTTTTTGTAATAAAAATATATAATAAGAAAGGTTAAAAATCCTTCAAAAAACGCTTCGTAAATCCCTATCGGATGCCTCAGTGCTCCGTCAATATAAACTCCCCAAGGCACATCGGTAACTCTTCCAACAATTCTTTCATTTAAAAAATTACCCAATCTTCCAAAAATATATGCAAGAGGCACGGCAAGTGCAACCACATCTAATATTTTCCAAAAATCAATTTTTTTAAAATAACAAAAAAGCAAAGTAGCCAAAGCAAATCCGATAACAGCGCCGTGATAGCTCATTCCGGCAATTCCAACGAACTTTCCGTTTACAAAAGGATTAAAAGCCTCCCAAGGATGAAAAAGATAATATTTTTGATATCCCGGCATATAAAAAAGAACATATCCGAATCTTGCCCCTAGTATAACTCCTATCTCTGCCCAAATAAAATATTCGTCTATGGTTTTTTTATCAAACCCCAACTTTTCTCCGAATTTAATTCCAAGTAAATATCCGCTCACAAGCGCTAAAATATACATAATAGCATACCAGTGAATTTTAAATCCAAACAAACTAAACGCAATCGGATTTATGTGAGAATATATATGCTGCCAAAATTCCATTAATTACCTTTTTTAATTTTACCCATCTCTTCCCTCTCTTTTCCTTCTCTTTTCCTCATCTTTTCCTCTTTTATCGCTTCTGCAATCAGTTCAAGAGGATGTCTAAACAGCTTATTATCGCCCACTTTATCCATATGCTCGGTAATTTGCATCCTGCAAGCACTGCATTCGGCACTTACAAACTCGGCATCCACTTTTTTTATCATTTCGGCTTTAATAAGACCTTCTTTTTTTGCCAAATGAAATTTTTCACTCTGAATTGTAATACCACCGAATCCGCAACAAACATCAGGATTTTCCATTTCTCTTATTTCGCATATGTTTTTTAAAAGTTCTCTTGGCTCTTTTCTTATACCAAACACCTTGCCTACATGGCAGGCATCGTGATATGTTACGCTATGAAGAGGTTTTGTTTTTATTTTATTTTTTATATCGGTATATTTATAAAGCCATTCGGTTGTAGCGAAAAGTTTTTGTTTTATTTTTTTATGCCTTTCAAGCCAATCTGGCATATAATATTTAATATATTCCTCGTAATCTTTTTTCAGCATTGCAAAACAGGTTGCTTCCGGAACAAGAATAGCATCGACATCGTCAATAAACGTTTCGAAATATTCTATGTTTTTTTTGATAAGATATTCGGTTGTTTTAAAATCGCCGGTAAAATATGCCGGTGCCCCGCAGCAGTTTTGCTTTTTGGGAATAAAAATATCTATATCCAAAAATTTCAAAATTTCAATAAGAGCGTCTCCGACCTCGGTATAATTGTAATTGGCAAGACATCCTATAAAAATAGCAACTCTTTTTTTAGGTATTTTAGCGGGAATTTTTTCAGGATATTTTTGCAAAAACGTTTTCTTTCTAAAAGCCGGGATAAGCCTTCCTTTGTGAAGCAACGGAAGTGAAAATCTGCTTCTTATCGATTTTTTCCCTTCTTCGATTTTAAATCCGCAGGTCTGAAAATAAAATCCGAGCTTGCTAATTAAATCATACGCCCATCTGTGTCTTAACATAAAGAAAAACGCTCTTTTCCACCATGCAATTCCGTATTTTTCAGCTACCTTAGCCCTTGCACTTTCTATCATAAAATCGGTCGGAAGCGAATTCGGACATATTTCAACGCACTGATTACACAAAAAACAGGATTCAACGGTGTCTTTAAAAGTTTTATCTATATCAATCTCGCCTTCCTCGGCTGCTTTCAAAATATCCAAAAAACCCCTTGGAGATGTCGCTTCATCGGGATTTACCCTATGAATCGTGCATCCGGGAATACATTTACCGCATTTTATACACATATCCGAAATATCGCTGAATTTAAACACTCCGAACCTTTTTTAAACGCAATTTATCAAACGAAAAGGGATTTGTCAATAAAAAAGATGACTTGAAATAACGTTATTGTTTTTTTATGGTGTTTAACCTTTCTTCCTTGGAGCCTATTGAAGTGATCTGAATTCCGAAGTTTCCATCAACAATTACAACCTCGCCTTCGCCTATTTTTTTATCTTCTATTAATATATCAAGAGGCTCGCTTGCAAGCTGGTCAAGTTCAATCACACTTCCTATATCCATTCCGATTATATCTTTCAAAAGCATAACCTTAGAACCTATTCTAACCCTTAATTGAAGCTTTATATCCATTAACATTTCAAGATTTTTAACTTCTTCATGAATTTCTTTTGTTTTAGGAGCGGTTGATAAATCATTATTAAAATTACTTAAAAAAATTTCATCGAACAAAACCCCGCAAATACTTTCCACATCTTTTATTTTACAAGTAAAATTAACAATATAAGAAAAATCTGAAAAATCTTCTTTTTGAGTTATAAATTTTATATCTGAAATTTCAAATTTAAATTTATTTGTATTCTCTTGCGCTTCCAATGTAGTGCTTAAAGCTCCCAAAATATTTGAAACTATCTCTTTAATAGCATCTAAATCGTCTTCATTTACCTCTTCTTTCGCTTCGCCTTCACCTCCGAGCATCAAATCGCAAACAGCCGTTGAAAAAGCCGGAGGCAATAAAAAAACGATTTTCCCTTTTGGAGTAACATTAACTTCAACTTTGACAAAAGGAGGTTTTGTTTCCCCTATTTCCGCCGATTGAGACAGAATCGAAATATCCGGGCTTAAACCCACAAGACCTTCTATTGTCGATTTTATTTCATTTTGCAGTAATTTAATAAATTCATTCATTTTCCCCTCCGGTAATCTGTTCTAATCTCTGTTTCCTTTTCATTTCGAGCATTTCAAGTATCTCTTTAATCTCATCGTGTTCTGTTTTAAGTTTTTCTTTTATTTTTATACATCTTCTATATCTTTTCACACCAAACTCGGCAACAAATTTTTCTCTCCCGTCAACCTTAACCATTACGCTATCATCAGCCACACGGTTTAATTTGATGATATCCCCAACTTCCAAATCCAAAATTTCTTTCATATTAAGTTTTGCATACCCCAAAACCGCTTCAAGTTCTATTTTCGCTCCCCTGATTAATGCTCTAAGTTCTCTATTTCTACTTTTTCTGCCGCTTGTTTCACTAAGCATCAAATCCCTGCTGGCAAGTTTAGGCAAAAGAGATTCAATGGAAATTACAGGATAGCATATATTCATCATTCCGCTTGTCTGACCAATTACAATTTCCATTACAACCATTATTACTATTTCGTTTTGTGCAACGATCTGAACCACATTTGGACTTGATTCTTTTGCCTCTATAACAGGATACAAATCCATAATAGGCGCCCACACTTCTTTCATATTTTGCGTTATTATTCTTAAAATCTGATCCAATAAATTAAGCTCTATATCGGTAAATTCCCTATTTGCGTCAAATGGTATACCGGGACCTCCCAAAAGTCTATCAATCATAGGAAATACGATTGAAGGATTGATTTCAATTATTCCTTTACCATCAAGCGGTTTAAGAGAAAACACATTAAAAGAAGTCGGACTTGGCAAACTCATTAAAAATTCTCCATATGTCATCTGATCGACCGAATGAAGTTGAATTTCAACGATACTTCTCATCAAAGACGAAATATTGCTTGCCAAACTTCTCGCCATTTTATCATGCATTGCTCTTATACTTCTTAATTGCTCTTTACTGACCCTATTAGGTCTTTTAAAATCGTATAACGTTATTTTTCTCTGTTCTAATATATCGGGAGCGTTTTCAAGCTCTTCCGGATTTATTTCCTCATCTTCGACAACTTCTAATAAAGCATCGATTTCATCTTGCGAGAGTATCTCAGCCATTTAACTTTTTCCTTATTTTTTTTATTGTTTTTTTGTGTATTTGAGAAATTCTGCTCTCACTTACATCGAGAATATCGGCAATCTCTTTTAATGAAAGCTCCTCAAAATAATATAATTGTATGATTAATCGCTCTTTTTCATTAAGAGTGTTTAAAACTTTTTTTATAACATCAATTAACTCTTCTTCTTCTATTTTTTTTGAAATATCATCATAAAAATTGAGCTGATCTTCAATCGGCATTACGGAATATATCTCATCAGCCGCCCTTGCTTTTTTAATCTTTTTTATATCCGTATTTAAAACTTCGCTTAAATATTCATCACTCGGTTCATAATCATTTTTTGTCATATAATCCTGTATTGTTTGATCTATACGTTTGACCAATTGTCTATTTCCCCTTGTTAACGTATCCAAACTTCTTAAAAAATCAAGCATGGCTCCGTATATTCTTTTTTGTGCATATCCCCAAAAATTATCGTTTTTTTTTGGGTCGTATCTGTGAGAGAGTTTAACCAATTCCTCATATCCAATTGAAACCAAATCGTTAAAATCAACACTTCCGGGAAGTCTTTCTTTAAGCCTGTAAGCCATCGCTTTGACAGCAGGCATATAATCTATAATCAACGTATCTTTATAAGATTTTAATGTTTCAATATAAGGATTACTCATTTTTTTTCTTTTTGATTATTTCCATCTCTTCTTTTTCTATCTGTCTGATAAATTGATAATTTTCATATATAAAATTTTCATTCTTTTCAAGCTCGTTAATTTGAATATTTAAAATTTCATCAATTGCTTTTTTATCAAAATAAACAATATTTTTTATATCCAAAAATTTTATGAAAAAAGCAACACTTCCCTGAGCTATTATAAAAAAAACCGCCGTAATTAAAAAAGTTGCAAACAAAAAATCGAAAAAATTCAAATTTTTAATAATCGAATAAATTATTCCTATAAAAAAGCCGCTTGATGTTAAAAAATAGATAAAATTAAGACCTTTCATTTATTTCCTTTAAAATCCGGAAAAAATTTTTTTGAAAAATCCGGCAATAGAATTTTTATTGTCAAGCACTTTTCGTTCCGAAATTTTTGCTATCTTTTTAGCAATATTAAAAATTTGCTCGCTTGGTGTGGAATTAGGATACTCTTTTGTAAAAAGTTGTCTTTTTATGGATGAATTTAAAATAATTTTATTTTTTTGAATAAATCCGAGCATTTGAAGTCTGAAATCTTTTTTTATATTTTTTTTCGCTACATTAAAGATGGTTTGAAATACGTTTTTGGCTTCTTTTTCACTTGCTGTTTCATTTAAAATCATATAAATCAATTCTCTTTTTTCGCTTATAACCTTAATCATTGCATATGCGTCCGTTATTGCGGCGGGTTCTGGAACCGTTACAACCAAAACATCATCAGCTCCTTCTAAGAAAACCTGCACTCTTTTATCAATTCCGGCACTTGTATCGATTATAAAAAAATCGAAATCTTCCAAAAAATCAAGCTGTGTAAAAAAATTACCCAAATTGGCTTCATTGGCATATTTTATAATATCCTCCCCGCTCTCTCCCGGAATTAAAACAAATCCTTTTTCAATTTCAACGGCGACATCTTTTAATTCGCACTCTCCTTTTAATACATTAAAAATATTTTTTTTGGCATTTACCCTAAGTAGCACGTCCAAATTGGCAAGCCCTATATCTGCATCAAAAAGCGCCACCTTAAATCCGAGAGAATGAAGAGCGTATCCCAAATTTGCACTTATAGTTGATTTTCCTACTCCTCCTTTGCCGCTTGTTATTGCAATAACCCTTGTTGAAAGCTTTTTCGGGGTTGTTTTGATTAATTCTTTTAATTTATCGGCTTGCGTTTTCAACTAAGCTCCTTTTCGAGAATGCCTTTTAGGAGGTATTCCGAATTTGCCTGCATTAAATCGTCTGGAACTTCTTGACCAATGGAAAAATAACTTACGGGTTTTTTTGTATCCAAAAGCAAAGAAAAAATATTTCCGTATGTTCTTGTTTCGTCAAGTTTGGTAAAAACAAGCGTATCTATCGGTAAAAGAGAAAAATTTTTATAAATATCCAAAAGATCTTCATATTTACTAACTGCCGAAAGCACCAAATTTATATTTATTTCCGCAAACGTATTTACTTTCAAAAACCTTGATAATTTTTCTATTTTTTCCTTGTCATGCTGAGAACTTCCCACTGTATCAATCAATATATAATCGTTATGTCTAAGAGTATTCAAAGCTTCTTCAAAATCATTCGGATCTACAACGGTTTCAATGGGAAGTCTCATCATTTTGGCATATGTCATTAATTGCTCGACCGCTCCTATTCTATATGTATCAAGAGTAATAATTCCTACTTTGTGGCGTGAATTCAGTTTATAAGCATATCTGGCCGCCAATTTAGCTATTGTGGTGGTTTTTCCAACCCCGGTAGGTCCTACAAACATCAGAATTTTTTTATGTGGAGGATTTATTTCCCTTTCAAGTCTTATAGGAACCATTTTTTTAAGAAGAGTATGAAAATATCTTTTTATTGCGTTTCTGTTTTTTCTCATTCTAAGCGGCATATATTTAATTGTAAGCTGCATAATTTCATTGAGATGTTTCGTATTCATTCCGCTGGCTTTTGCCAAAGCGTAAATTTCACTGAATTCCGGCGGAATTTCAAGAGAATTTTTGTTTGTAAAATCCCAAACATTCGCTTGAAGATATTTAAGGGTATCTGCAATTTGTTCTACTTTTTCTTTAAGCTCTTTTATTTCATCGAAACCTACCGGTTTTAAATTGTTAATTTTATCTTTTTCACTTTTTGTCTGTTTCGGCGTAAACGAACCTATCTCTTTGGCCGCATTCGAAAGTTTTAACAATACATCATCCATTTGCTCTTTTTTAGGCTGTTTTTTTATTGTTTTATTATCTTCAACAGCTACCACAATTTCATATAACCCAGGCGAGGTTAAGGTTTTTCGTTTTATTTCTTTGCTTGAAACAATAACCACCTCATCCCCGAGTTCTCGCTTGACTTTATTAAGAGCTTCCGTGTAACTTTCAGCCGTATATGTTTTTAATTTCAAATCAATCCTTTAAAAAAAGAGGTAATAAAACTGAATCCCTTTTTTTAAAAAAAGGATGCGGCAGTATTAAATTATTTTTATTCATTTCTAAATTATCATAAATAATTATATCTAAATCCAACGTTCTGGGAGCATTTTTAAAACTTCTAATTCTACCGAATTTTTTTTCCGTATATTGCAAAAATCTAATCAGTTCAAAAGGAGATAAATTCGTAGCAATAACCATAACCGTATTATAAAAATCAGGCTGATTAAGATACCCAAAAGGAGGGTTTTTATAAATTATTGAAGTTTGCAATATATTGATTTTAGGATGATTTTGCAAAAAAAGATAAAGCTTTTTAAATCTTTTAACACAATCTCCCACATTACACCCAAGACCAATTAATGTTTTATGTTTTTTAGTGGAATTTTTTATTTTTGCAGGGAAAAAAGTTGTTGAAAAAATTTCTCTATTATCTCCTTTAATTTTTCTAATCCCTCTTTTAATTTTCCCATTTATCATTTTCCATTGTCCATTTATTTAGGTATTCTACTGCTTGTGATATGTCCGTAAATTCTTCTGATTATTCTTTTTAAAATAGGCGTAAAATCACCCTTTTTAACAGCTCTTTTTATGGCGTTTATATCTCCTAAATATTTTGCCGATTTATAAAGTATCGATCTTATTTTACTTATGCTCATAAAATTTCCGCTTTCGAATCGTAATTAATTGCCACCATATCTTCAATTCTAATTCCGAATTCCCCCGGAATATAAATTCCGGGCTCTATTGTAAAAACCATCCCTTCTTTAAGAATTATTTCGTTTTTGGAATTTATATACGGCCATTCGTGAATATCAAGTCCTACCCCGTGTCCTAAGGAATGGACAAAATATTTCCCGTATCCCGCTTTTGTTATAATATCTCTTGCTATTTTATCAAGCTCTTTCGCCTTTATACCAACCCGCACAGCTTTAATAGCCGCTTCTTGCGCCCTCAAAACCACATCGTAAATTTTTTGGATTTTTTTAGGAAATTTCTGTTTTTTACTCATTGAAATATTTTTCCCTATAAAAATTGTTCTTGTTCTATCGGAGCAGTATCTTTTATATTTTATCCCCGCATCAAGCAAAAGCAAATCGCCTTTTTTCAATGTTTTTCGCATAGGCAAGGCATGAGGCTTTGCGGCATTTTCATTAATTGCAACAATGGGTTCGAAACTGATATCTCTTTTCCCTCTTTTTGTCAATATTTTTTTAAATTCGAAACCAAGTTCAAATTCATCGGCCCCTATTTTAATCTTTTTTGCAAATTCATCAAAAGCTTTTGCGCCCTTTTTTGCAGCTTTTTTGATTATTTCAAGTTCGTTTTTTGATTTTATCACTCTTTTTTTATGCGAAAAATGCTCTTCATCTTTTAAATTTACAACTTTTAAAAGTTCGTTATAATCTTTTTTATTCCAATTAAGAGGATCAATTGTTAGTTTTTTAGGTCTGTATTTTAAAATAAGCTCTTTTGCTTTTTTTATCAAATCCCTTGATTCAATAACCTCAGCAGAGGCTTTTTCTTTTGCGTCAAGAGTATATCTGCCGTCCGTAATTACAAATTTATCCCCCTCTAAACAAAGAAAAAGAGCATTATCGCTGCTCCAATTACATTCGTAATATATTTCGTTTTCTTTGTTTAAAATATAATTCACTAATTCCCTTTTTGAGCTTGTGCCTGCTGAATTTCTTGCGCCCTTTTTATTTGATTTAGAATTTCCATTAAGCCTACAAGTCCCAAATGATAACTAAGCGGTCCAAGTCCGGTAATCGTTCCAGCAACTATATCGCTTATCATAGATTTTTGTCTGAAATCCTCTCTTGCTGCAACATTTGTCATATGAACTTCAATAACGGGTAATTTCACCGCAGCTATCGCATCCCTTATCGATACCGATGTATGTGTAAGTGCCGCAGGATTAATCAAAATGGCGTTTGTCCCGTCCTCCAAACTCTCCTGAATTGCATCCACGATATCGCCTTCGTGGTTCGATTGAAAAAATTCAATTTCAAAACCGTTTTGTTTTGCAACGTTTTGTAAATTTTTATTTATATCGTCAAGTTTCATTGGACCATAAATATTTACTTCCCTAATTCCGAGCATATTCAAATTCGGTCCGTGTATTACTTTTATTTTCATAAAATCTCCTTTTTTAATGTTATTTTACTAAAATTTCGGCATAAATATTGCTTAATTCTTATAAAAAGGATTTAATTTGATTAAATTAAAAGCCGATTATGTGCTTACAATGAATAAAAATTATGAAATTTTGGAAAATGCGGAGGTTTTATTCGATAAAAAAATCATTGACATAGAATATAATTTGCCGGGTGAGAGTATTTATTTGGGTAAAAATTCGGTTTTGATGCCGGCACTCATTAACGCTCACACGCATCTTGAATTCAGCTCAAACAAAACTTCCCTTAATTTCGGAGATTTTATTTCTTGGCTTGATTCGGTTATAATCAATAGGGAAGAGCTTTTTATAAAGTGCAAAAACAGATGTTTTAAAAAAGCAATCGATGAAATGAAAAAAAGCGGAATTTGTGCTTTTGGAGAAATAAGCTCTTCGGGAGAAGATTTGAAATATCTCAAACACTCTCCTTTAAAAACGGTTTATTTTAACGAAATAATAGGAACAAACCCGGCTGTTGCGGATATGCTCTATCAGGATTTTCTGGCAAGATTAAACGAATCCGAAAAAATAAAAAACGAAAAATTCAAAATCGGACTTTCAATTCATTCTCCTTATTCCGTTCATCCTATTTTAATGGATAAAGCGATAAACATAGCAAAAGAAAAAAATCTTCCGATTCAAGCTCATTTTATGGAAAGCAAAGCCGAGAGAAAATGGCTTGATAAGGGAGAGGGGGAATTTAAACTATTTTTTGAAAAACATTTTAAAAACGCAAAGCCTTTAATAAAACCGCTTGAATTTATAGAAAAATTCAAAAATACAAATACAACTTTTATACACTGTGTTTATGCAAATGAAGAAGAATTCCAAAAAATAAGCGAAATAGATGCTAATATAGCCCACTGTCCAGTTTCAAACAGATTGTTAAATGTCGGCCTTTTGAATCTTGAAACGGTAAAAAATCATTCCATAAATTATTCCGTGGCAACGGATGGTCTTAGTTCCAATTATTCCTTAAATCTTTTTAAAGAAATCAGAGCTGCACTTTTAATGCATGTGGATTTACATCCGAAATATTTGGCAAAAGATTTGCTAAAAGCGGTTACTTTAAATGCCGCAAAATCGCTTGGCTTAAACAACGGCTCAATAGAGAAAGGGAAAGATGCTGATTTAATAAGTTTTAAACTTCCGGATAAAGTAAAAAATCCGGAAAATTTACCTATGCAAATTATTTTGCATACAAATGAAGTGGAAAAATTATTTATAAACGGAGAAGAAATTTAATTTTTATTTGTAATATTTATAATTTCCACCCTTCTGTTTAACGCTCTGTTTGTTGAAGTGGTATTTGGCACCAAAGGATAAGCTTCTCCAAAACCTTTTACAACTATTCTTTTCGGATTGATTTTATAAACGTTTATTAAAATATTTTTAAGAGCTCGGGCTCTTTTTAAGGATAATTGCAAATTATAAGCCTTGCTTCCTATATCATCGGTATAACCGTCTATTTCTATTTTCAATTTAGGATTGGCTTTTAAAATTTCGGCGATTTTCTTGATTTGAGGATAATATATTTTTTTTATTTTATATTTATTAAAATCAAAATTAAATCTGAGTGTTGTAATAACAGGGCATCCGTAATGATTCACAACAAGACCTTTTGGAGTATTGGGACATTTGTCTATTTTATCGGGAACACCGTCTTTATCAGAATCTTTTAACGGTTCGGTTATATAAATTTTTTTTATTACAATTTTGGGCTTTTGCGTATTATTACTATCGCTCCATCCGACAACTTTTTCATTTCCAGCTAATCCGATAACACTAGTAGCCATAGGTTTATCAGCACAACCAATAAAAAATAAAATAGCAAACACTAATAACACTAATTTTTTCATTTTATCTCCTTAAAATTTCTCTTTGCCCTTTGGCATTGGGAGGCGAGAGTATACCCATTCTCTCCATCTGTTCTATTATATTAGCTGCTCTATTATACCCAATTTGAAGTCTTCGTTGAAGATAGCTTATACTGGTTCTTTGTTCCGTTAAAATAATTTTTTTTGCTTCTTCGAAAAGCTCGTCCAATTCATCAGCATTTTGCATATTCTCTTCATTTTCTATATTATTAATCATAATTGTATCATATTCAGGAGCTTTTTGAGATTTTAAATATTCTACAATTTTTTCAATTTCCTCTTCACTTGTAAAAGGTGCGTGAAGTCTTATCAAACCGGTAATTCCGGGAGGCGTAAAAAGCATATCCCCTCTTCCAAGCAGACTTTCAGCCCCGAATTGGTCTAAAATTACTTTCGAATCAATCTTTTGACCGACCTTAAAAGAAATTCTGCTTGGCAAATTCGCCTTTATAAGTCCAGTTACGACATCCACGCTCGGTCTTTGAGTAGCCACTATCAAATGAATGCCGCTTGCTCTTGCCATTTGTGCCAATCTTGCTATCGAATACTCCACATCCTTGCCGCTTGTCATCATCAAATCCGCAAGTTCATCGATTATTATTACAATATAGGGAAGTTTTTCATCTGATTTTTTGTTATATCCTTCTATGTTTTTTACTTTCATTTTAGCCATAAGTTTATATCGCCTCTCCATCTCTTTTACCATTGCGTTTAAAACCATAATCGCTTTTTTGGGATCGGTTATTACAGGTGTTAAAAGATGAGGAATATCGTTATATATTGAAAATTCAAGCATTTTCGGATCAACCATTATAAGTTTAAGCTCATCTGGGGAGTTTTTGTAAAGAAGTGATAAAATCATTGCATTTATCCCGACGCTTTTTCCACTTCCAGTGGTTCCCGCAATAAGCAAATGAGGCAACTTTTTCAAATCCGTTACAAACGGAGATCCCACTATATCCTTGCCAAGTGCCAATGTTAAAGGAGATTTAGCCTTTTGAAAAATATCGCTTTGTAAAATTTCTCTTAAATAAATAGTTTCTTGTTTTTCATTCGGAATTTCTATTCCCACAACATCTTTTCCTGGGATAGGAGCTTGAATTCTTATTGATTGAGCTTTAAGCGCCATTGCCAAATCGTCTTGAAGGGCTAAAATTTTACTTACTTTTATATGAGGCAGAGGTTTAAATTCGAACGTCGTAACCACAGGTCCCACATAATAACGAACCACATCACCTTCTATTTTGAATTTTTTAAGTTTTTCTATAAGAATTTTTATTTTTTTGTCAATTTCCGTTTCATTTATCTCTTTTTTGTGTTTGGGCGGTTTTTTTAAAAATTCAAGCGGAGGAAATTTCCAATTTTTAGGTTTATTTCTTTCTCCCATTTCTATTTGACTAAGAAGTTTTTTAGTTTCTTCAAGTTCTTTTATATGAGAAACTTTATTTTTTTCCGAAATATTGTCTTCTTGTGCGTTTTCTTCTTTTAAAATCTCTTTTCTTGTTTCGTTTTCAATCTCTATATTATTCAAATAATCGAATTCGTTATTTGTTTTATCATCATTATCATTCAAGTGCGTTTTTTCAAATTCATTTATATTGTTTTCACAATTTTCTTTTGAAATACTTTCTTCGTTTTCTTTTTGGGGAATTCGCTCTTTTTCTAAATATTTAAATACCTTATCTTCAAAAAGCATTATAAATCCCCACGCTCCCAAAACAATCACCAAAAGAATAATTCCAAATAATCCTATAAAACCTTTTAATGTATTAACAAAAAGATTTCCGATCACCCCTTTATTAATTGCAAGAGATTGTATAAAAAGAAAATCAAAAAATAAAATCAAAACACCGAGCACTTTTAAAGAATTTGCAAAATCAAATCTTTTTTTATAAGCCAGATACAATATCCATAAAAGATAAAAAACAAAAATATATGCCAAAAATCCAAAAAGAGTTAAATTCAAATTTCCCAAAAATTTTCCAAATTTTCCTACATAATGAAAATTAGGAACAACAGTTGCTAATCCTAAAAAAACAATAACAGCAAAAATAAATAAAAAGAGAGCTTTTCTAAAAATTCCAAATCCTTTTTTGAAATTTTATCTTAAATAGTTAAGAAGCGTCAAATTATTGATTTTAGCAATACTCGCCAAAAGAGCCTCATATGAAAGTTCCAAAGAATTTAATTTCATTGTTGCATTACCTATATCCGTATCAATATTATCCGATTGTAAAGCTTGCACATGCGTTGTAAGCATTGTAACCCTTTGGATACTCATATCAAATTCTTGTGAAACTGCTCCAATTTTAGCGTCTTCTCTTCTAACTCTATCCATTACATGCCCTATTGCTTCAATTGCTCCTTGAATTCCAAAATTCCTCGGATCATTAGAAGAAGCATTTGCATAATTTTGTCCGTTTTTAACAGCTTCTATTGCTTTTTGTAAAGTTCCGAAAAAATCACTCTGAGGTTCATCTATGGTAATTGCATTGTTTTCTTGAAAAGAAAAATTTTCACTAAACATAGAAAATTGAATTTTTGAATTTTGATTGCTTAAATCTTTAATGAAAAATCTGCCCTTATTATCCACACCGACTTGAACCTCTTTTTTAGCATTCTGAATTGCCTCGTTATAATCGCTCAGGGATGAAGAAGCAGGTAAATTATCGGTTATTATCATCGAAACAACATCGCTAAGTTGCTTAAATGTAACACCTTTTTGCAAAGTTTTCTTTTGACAAAGCTCACAAGTATCCGGATCCATTGTTGTTTGAGTTGTTATTTTATCGTGTGCCGGGGTTTCGTTTCCGTTTTGATCCAAAATATCATAAGTTTCACCGTTAACACTAAAAGTTGAATAGTGCCCGTTACTATCCGGGGTATCCCTTAAAGTAATAGTGGCCGTATTAAAATTTCCGTTTATATCCCTAAATCTTATATTTATTGTTTGAGGATAATTATTAGGAGATAAATTTATCGTATCTGCCAAAACAGTATTCAAATTAGCATAATTTTGAGCGTTTGCATTATGTTGTGTTATTAATTGTCCATTATTATATTCATAATTTTCATCAGCTACTATTTGAGAATAATTTGATATATTCAAATTACCTTCTTTATTAAAAAAAAGCTCATTAAAATTCGCAACGTCTTCACTTCTGAAAGCCTGCAAGGCATTCCCGTTTGAATCTTCCGCTTCCAAAGAAATGCTCAAATTTGATTTTTGAGTATTTGAAACTGAATTATCTACAACTTTTAATTCTCCGTTTTCCAAATATACATCCACATCCCCAAAATCCGATTTGATTTTATCCATTAAATCCTGCATTGTAGTTGTAGAAGTTATATCCAAATCATCGCTTACACTATTTCCATCAGTATCGGTTCCGCTAAGATGTATTGTTGCAATATCTTGAATTGTCCCATCAGCACTCCTTATAGCTTTTTGTCCTATCACATTTTGAAGTAAATCATCCGGTAGGGCATCTCTTGAATTATCGATTAATTTAAAATTAGAAAAAAACTTAAATGTTTTATTATCATTAATATTAGAAGCGCTGATAGTATCCAAATTTCTTATGGAATTAAACCTGCTTTTTTGAAAAGAGACTACATCATAGCCTCCGTTAATCAAATCTTTTAAAGAAGTCGGATCAGGCTGAGATTGAGAAAATTTTCCTGCGGCCACCATATAAAAATCCGTAATCATTTTCCCCGAATTTAAATCTTTTATTTGAATTTCACCATCGTTATTCAAACTGACATCTACATTTTTACTTGTAGGAGTGTTTCCGTAAATTTCTCCGATTTTATCAAGAAGCTTTTGAATTGAATCGTCATTACTTAATGTAAATGACGTATTTATCACACTTCCGTCGCTCCTTTTCCCTTTTATAAAAAAATAATCCTCCCCGCTCGTATATGTCCCGTCCGAATTTCTAAAATCCGTAATCCCCGTTAAAACTCTTAAAGGAGTGGTTGAAATAGAACTCGGATCAAGCGTTAATTTTTGAGGTTGTATATTTTCATTAACAGCAATTGAATCTTGGGGATTGTTTTTATCGATATATAATTTCCCGTCAGTTCCTCGAACGACAAATTGAGGAAATTCTTTTATTTTGTTATATTGAATCACATTCAAACTCATATGTTTTTTATAATCGTCATCTCTGCCTAAAAACAGACTTTTTCCATCGATATTAAATTCTCTTTCAACTCCCGCACCTAAAAAAGCTTTTACTTTTTTATTATTTCCTTCATATTGAAAGTTTTCATTAATCGGCTCAACATCAAAAGCACTTCCACTAAAAATATATTTCCCGTCAATAGAGGTATTTGCGAGATCTCTTAAATGATTAAGCTCACCTTCCAATTCACTTACAATTGCTTCTCTGCTTGTTTTATTTTGAGTAGCGTTAGCAGCTTGAAGAAGTTTTGTTTTAAAGCTATCAAGCGTATTTGTAATATCATTTAAAGTAGTATCCGTTTCATTTGCAAATGTTTTTGCGAATTGGGCACTTTTTTTTATCTGAGAAAAAGAGTTTATCTCTTCATCCAAAGAAAGATACTTCGTATAAACCACCGGATTATCATTCATATATTCGATTTTTTTGCCAGTGGCAAGTTCGGATTGTATTTTGGTAAGCTCACTTAAATCTTGTTGCTGATTAAGTAAAAAATTATTATAAAACGTAAATTGAGTAACTCTCATTTATCGCCTTTTTTTAAATTTAAGCAAAAACCATTCCTACGAATATATCGACAAAATTTAAAAATTATTGAGTATATTTATTTCTCTTTTGAATCTTTTATCAAAATTTCAAAAGGAACAGAATCTTTGATATGTAAATCTTGCTGAGGAAACGGTATTCCTATTCCGGCATTATTCAAAGCATTATAAATCATTTTTAAAAATTCACTTCTTGTTCTTTTTGGCCGTTTGGCGTATTCTCCTCTAACCCATACAAAAAGTTCAAAATTAAGCGAGTTATCAGCCATTTCCAAAAAAATAACCCTTGGAGAAATATCAGTTGAAAAAAATTTTTGTGATTTTACAAAAGGCAAACTTGACTTTTCAAGAGCACTTAAAATAACTTCTTCCACTTTGTTTATATCACTTCCGTATTCTACACCAAAAGGCACTTTAAATCTTACTAAATCATCCCTCATTGTCCAATTTATTACATTGTTTTGTATAAAAGATTGATTTGGAACTATTATATCTATATTATCATTTGTTCTAATAATGGTTGAACGCATGGAAATATCAATAACTTCTCCTCTTGTATTTGCATCAATTTCTATATAATCTCCAATTTTAATACTTTTTTCAAACATCAAAATAACACCACTTACAAAATTACTGACTATATTTTGAAGCCCAAAACCTATACCCACAGACAAAGCACCAGCGATAATAGCCAATGAACTTAAATTAAGCCCCACGCTTTTTAATGCAATCAAAAAAGTAATCGTCAAAATAAAATAATATCCCATATTCGCAAGAAGTGTTGCAGTTGAAAAAGAAATTTCATATTTGTCTCTTAGGGAATAAATAATTTTTTTATAATATTTTCCTATAAACCAACCTATTATTATTATAAGAAGCATAACAATAAAATCCAGAGGAGTTATCATTTTACCTGAAAGTTTAAATAAAGGATAATCCAACACAGAAGAAATTTGAGAAAGAATTATTTTAATTTCGCTTTTTGACTGATATATTAAAATTTTACTGCCGAATTTAAATTTTTCAAAATCAAACATAACGTAATTTAATGCTACTGCTTCATTTTTATCTATAAATTTTTCATAATTTATTATTTTCTTTGTCAAATCAAAAATATGTCTGTCTTTTTGTTGAAGTTTTTTAAACCATATTATTAAATAATTGTTGATAAGATTTTGATATATCGTTTTTTGTTTTTCACGATTGATTTTTATATAATTTTTTATTAGTCTTATATTTTCTTGATTATTTAAAATTTGCCATTTTTGCAAATCAATTTTTAATTTTTCATACTCTTTTTTCTTTTGTAATAATAAATAATTCCAATATTTTATCTGTTTATTTACATAATTTACACTAAATTTTATGCTACTTAATTTTTCAAAAAGATTTTTTTCATATTTTTTTATATTGTTATTCAAAAAATTAAACTCTTTTTTTAAAATATTCAGTTGTGTTTTATAAAATATATTTTGTAATTTTGAAATAGAAGAATTATTTTCTTTTAAATAATTGATTTTATTTTCTAAATCATCTATTTTATCGGGAAAAATTAATAATTCTTTTTTGTATTTTACAAGTTGCAAAAATTTTTTTTCATAATCCCATTGATTTGTTACATTTGCATCAAAAATTATTTTTTGAGGTTTTATCGTTTTTATTTTTTTTACAATAGCACTAGCGAGCGTATAATCAGGTGAATTTTTTGGTATTTGTTTTAAAAGAGACAATACATTATTATTTGCAAAAAGAAAAGTAAAACATATTAAAAAGAAAAATTTTTTCAATTTTTTCTCCTATTTTTTAACTCATCCACAAAGCTTTAACTCCTCCCACTAAAAATAAAAATGCAATTGCACCTATTACAAGCCCCATTATTCTTGTAGTTATTTTAAGTCCATTCACTCCTAAAAATTTTGATATAAAAGCCGCATTTCTTAATGTCAAATAGACAATTCCGCTGGCTAATAAAACAGCTGCAAATAAAATTATTTTATCATATAAATTTTTACTTTTTTCGCTTAAAATAATAATAGTCGTAATAACACCGGGACCAAAAAGAATAGGTATCGCCAAAGGAATAATTGCAATATCGTTTTTTTCACTTGCAGCTTCGTGCTCTTCTTCGGTAGAATTTGTAGGAGCAATCTCTTTACCCTGAACCATATTAAGTGCTATTATAAGTAAAACAACTCCCCCTATTGCTTTTATTGAAGGAATATTTATTCCGAAAATCTTTAAAATAATCCCTCCGAGAAACATTGTAACTAATAAAGAAACAAAAACGGTAAAAGTCGCTTTTTTGGAAACATCCGAAATATCCGAATATTTAACAAGACTTAGCATTATAGCAGCAGCCGCTATCGGATTTAAAATTGTTATCAAAGAAACAGTGTCAAAAAGAATCTCTTTTATCACCGATAACCTTTTTGAGTATTATAACAAAAAGAAAAGATTAGTAGATTAATTTTGCTACTACCCTTCTGTTTTTTGCTCTTCCCTCACGTGTTGCATTGGAAACAATAGGATTATTAGGACCGTAACCCGCCTATGTTAATTGATTTTTGTTTACTCCAAGTTTAATAAACATTTCGTATACCGCTTTCGCCCTTTTTTGAGAAAGAATCGTATTATATGAATATTTTCTTTTATTATCTGTATAACCTTGAATTTCAGCTTTAATATCTGGATGTTCTTTTAGAAATTTTGCAAATTTTTTAATTTTAGGTAAAAATTCGGGTTTGATTTTTGCACTGTTTGTATCAAACGTAATATCAAAATTAAAACATACTCCACATCCATTTTTATCTACTTTCACACCCTTAGGAGTATTAGGGCATTTGTCAAAATAATCAGGAACACCATCACCGTCGCTATCAATAATCTCTTTTAAATGATAAATTTTTATATACTTCATATTTTGCATCTAAACCGATATCGGCCAATAAAGCGTCATATTTATCATCGCTTACCCACTGATAACCTCCTCTGATAAATAAATAAGGAGTAAATTTCGAATCTTTAATAAAATCATGCTCAATATTCAATAAAAACCATAAAAAAATTATTTTTGCATTATAAAATGAATAATCTTGATATTTAACAAAAAATTAAACATAAATATTACTGTTACATTATGAAACATAAATTTTTATAACAATTTTAAAAATGTAACTTTTCTCTACATTAGAATATAAAATAAATAAATTTTTATTATAAATTTCAAATTTTTCTTTACAAAGTTGTTACAATTTTTTACTTTTATAATTTTAAAGGATGAAAAATGAATTTACATAATTACTTGGGATATTTGATTGTATCTATTTTAACCATTACAAGTCCGGGAGCGGCAATTCTCCTTGCAATCAATAATTCAATGAAATATGATTTAAGAGCCGTTGTGTTTTCAAGTTTTGGAAATATTTTGGGGTTATTTTTATTATCGTTAGTTGCTATATTTGGAGTCGGAGTATTAATTAAAACATCAGATATGTTTTTTTGGATTCTTAAAGTAATCGGAGCAGTTTACCTTATTTATCTTGGAATAAAACATATGATAAGTGGACATAAAGAATTTCATTTGAGTCAAAGTAATAAGCACATAAAAAATTATATTCCTAAAAAAGTTTTTATTAAAGGATTTCTTGTAGCAGCTACAAATCCGAAGCCTATACTTTTCTTTACGGCAATTTTTCCATTATTTTTATCACCGAATCATCCGGTTGTTTTACAGTTTTTTATAATGACGTTTACTTTTATGACTATTTCTTTCGTATCTCTTATGACTTATGGTTTTATTTCCAAACACGCAAAAGCCTGGTTTTTCGATGAAAAAAGTTTGGAATGGTTTTATAAAATATCGGGAGCAGTGTTTATATTAATGGGTATTGGAATGTTGTTTATAAAAAAATAAAACTTTTAGGTTCATATGATATACATATAGATCACACATTAAAAAACAGTTTTCAAAAACACTGAATATTTGTAGATCTATTGGATTTTTAATGGCGGAGAGGGCGTCCTTCATATTCTAACTCTTTAATCCCTATATATAGGGGATTTTTATAAATCAGATTTTATTTTTTACCGCTAACTTTACCGCTATAAAATTATTTGTTTCTATTTGTTACAATTTTCTATGGAATTTCTTATTATTTTTTCAAAACATTTACAATCAGCATTCTGAACACATTCAATAGCACATTTAATATATTCTTTTTCATTAACTTTTGAATAATCTATTACACTATATCCTGCATTTATAGCTAAAATGTCTATAAATAGTCTTATAGTTCTTCCATTTAACTCGTAAAAAGGATGTATTGCTATTAATTCACATTTATAATATGCTAATTTTTGAATAAAAGTTTCTTTGTCTAAATTTTTCAAATAATTATCTTCTTTTAATTTTTTAAATAGTTTTTCCATTTCTTGTTTTACATATATTCCTCTACAAAAAAGAGTATTGCCTTT
>JALVTJ010000015.1 GCA_027036005.1 Nautiliaceae bacterium | reverse complement strand
TATCGTGAGAAAAAAATTTAAAAAAGGAGAAAAAATGCTAAAAAAACTATCTTTGGCAGCTTTGGTGGCTATGGGTTCAATGAGTTTGGCTAATGCTACGCCTCTTACAGAAGCAATTAAAAATGTGAATTTAAGCGGAATGTTGAGATTAAGATACTATAACGAAAATCCTGAAAATGGAAATAGTTATGGTAAATGGAGAACAAATGCCGTATTCATTTTCAAAGTTCCAGTTGCTGAAAATATTAATTTCATTTTCAGAAATTCTACTCAAACATATATTAATCATACTGAATCAAACGATGCAATGGGTGGTGCATCAACTGTTGATTCAACAATGGTAAACAATTTATTGTTTATGAATTATCATCAAGACGGATTTAATGCAATAGCTGGTAAAATCCCGGTAGCAACTCCTATTACGTCAGTTGATCCTGCAACACCAACACATGGTGCAGGTGCTATTGCAACATACAGCTTTGGTAACGGATTCACAGTTGCAGGTGGCTTTGTTACGGCTATGAAAAACGTTGCTGTTAATGAAAATGGAACTAAATTGCCAACAACATTAGATAATTATAATTATGCAGGAAATTATTTAAATAATGATACTTATGTTGTAGCGGGTATTTATGGAAATGATGCCATTAAAGCACAAGTTTGGTATTTTCATGTAGAAAACTTATTAAAATATGATGTAATTGCAAGTGCAGATCTTGATCTTTTGAAACTTGCTAATATGCAAAATAATTATGACGTTAAATTCCATGTAGATTATGCTAGTTCAGAATATGAAGACAATGTGCAAAGTGCTTTAAATAATTCAGATACAAAACAATTTTGGAATGTAAATGTAAAAGGAACGGTTGCAGGTGCGGCTCTTAGAGTTGGTTATGCGTATTCAAGCGATGATGCAGGAATGATTGATTTATCTGTTGATTCACCTCTTGCAGCATCTCAAGCCCATACTCAACAATATTATGATATTGCTGATGAGAGAGATTGCGATATGATTTATGCAGATGCTAGCTATAATTTTACTCCTGCATTAAAAGGAACATTGGCTTATGCGCATGTTAATACAAGTGATGATCCTAATAAAAGATATACAGGAGGATTAAATTTATCAGGTATAGCTGCACAAAATATCGGATCTGATTTAGATGATTATACAGTTCAAGTTGATTATGCATACAATAAAAAACTTTCTTTCCAAGCATACTATGATTATGCAGATTTTGACGCAGCTGGAGCAGATAATGGTGAACTTAGAGTTCAAGCTCTTTACAAATTCTAATTTTTTGGGCTTTTGCCCTTTTTCTTTTTAGATTAAAAAGTGACAGAGAAAAAGTATAAAGTGTTAAGTGTGTAGTATGTAGTATGGATGGGGAAGTGAGAGTTATTAGATATTTGTTATTGGTGTATTAGTGTATTGGTATATTTGTTATTAGAAGTTGTAAAGGTTATAAAGGTAGTAGAGGTATTAAAGTATTAGAGGTTGTAAAGGTTTTAGAGGTTTAAGGAGTTGTAAAGGTTATAAAGGTTGTAAAGGTTATAAAGGTTGTAAAGGTTGTAAAGGTATTAAAGTATTAGAGGTTGTAAAGGTTGTAAAGGTTTTAGAGGTATTAGAGGCTTTATAAATTTAAATATAAGCAAAACACTGCGGTGTCAGAGATTAATTTTGTTAGTGTTGGCTCATAGGGGTATTTAGGTATATAATTAGCAATAAGGAATATTTAATGTTAAATGCTAAATTCATAATTCATAACTCATAATTGTTCAAACTTGGAACTTAAATTCAAAATTTTTACTTTACATTTTTCATTTTTCACTTAAAATTTGAAACTTACATCCTTGCTGCCCGTTTTTCATTTCTCACTTTTCACTTAAAACTCGAAATTTACATCCTTATTCCCCATTTTTCATTTTTTACTCAAACTAATATTCAGTTATCCCCTCATCTCTCCATAAAAGTGTCTGTCGCTTTTATTGAAATATAAAAACAGAAGATTAAACTTCTGTTCTTGGAGCTCTCGGTCTTGCTTCGTTTACTCTGAGTCTTCTTCCTTGGAAATCTTTTCCATCAAGCTCTTCAATAGCCGTATCGGCACCGCTTTCCATTTCAACAAAACCAAAACCTTTGCTTCTTCCAGTTTCTCTGTCGTTAATAATTTTAACTGAGATAACTTCTCCGTATTCTGCAAAAAGCGGTTTTAAATCTTCTGCAGATGCGTTGTAGTTAATGTTTCCTACGTAAAGTGTTTTCATGTGTAATCCTAAAAAATAAATTTGCACTGACATTATACACTTAAAAAAACAAAAAAGCAACTATTTTTCGTTATAATTCCCAAAAAGGATAAAAATGAGCATCAAAAAACATTATATAGAATTCAGAAACGCTCTAAGTAAAGGCGAAAATCAAAAAGCCCAAGAAGAATTTGAAAAAGCCTACAACGAAGCTTTTGTTGTTTTTCAAAACAAACTTGCTAATAACGAAAAATTCAATGTAAATGATGAGGAAGAAAGATTTGCTTTAATAACCTTAACTGACAATATAATAGGATATTGGACAGAAAATATGTTTGATGACGGAATAGCAATGGCTGAAAATTTAATAGAACTTGTGGATTCTCCTAAACTTAAAGAGATGTTTAAAGGATATTCTCTCGGAATGTCTAGCGGGATTGATGCCAATACATTTATACAAAAATATGTTGATTTATCGAAAGTAGATGCGGAGTTTCCGGAGTTTTTATGTAATTTCAAAGAAGAAATAAAAGAGCTTATTTCTTAAAAAAAGCTTAATTTAAGTTAATTTTAAGAATAAAAAAGTAAAATTTCAAACTTAAAAATAGCAAAAACCCAAAAAGGATTATAAATGA
This sequence comes from Nautiliaceae bacterium, assembly GCA_027036005.1. Classification (GTDB taxonomy): domain Bacteria; phylum Campylobacterota; class Campylobacteria; order Campylobacterales; family Nautiliaceae; genus JALTBU01. The sequence goes on along the minus strand of JALVTJ010000015.1, from coordinate 7,272 downwards.
AAAAAGGTATCCATCCCGAATATATGGAATGCACAGTAACATGCACATGCGGTCATACATTTAAAATACTTTCTACAAAACCGGAATTAAGAATTGAAGTATGCGATCAATGTCATCCGTTCTATACAGGTAAAGAAAGAAATCTCGATGTTGGCGGAAAAGTAGACAAATTTAAGAAAAAATACGGTCTTGCTTAATTGCTTTTACTTCTTCCAACTCCGATTGGCAATTTAAAAGACATTACAAAAAGGGCTCTTGAAGCTCTTTTTGAATCGGATATTATTTTCTGCGAAGATACAAGAGTTACAAAAAAACTTCTGAATTTATACGATATCCCTTTAAATAAAAAATTCATATCAATGCATTCTCATAATGAAGATAAAGTTATTTCAAATTTAAATCCTGATATTTTAAAAAACAACTTATGCGTATATGTAAGTGATGCGGGAATGCCGGGAATTAGTGATCCTGGGAGCAAATTAGTTAGATTTTGTCTTGAAAACGAATTACCTTACAGCGTTTTACCGGGACCAAGCGCCTTTATTACGGCTTTTGCGGCAAGTGGATTTGAAGGAGAATTTACGTTTTTTGGATTTTTGCCGCACAAAGGCGAAAAACGACAAAAAAAATTAAAAGAAGTCATCCGAAATAATAAAATTTCCATTCTTTATGAATCACCGCACAGGATTGAAAAACTTTTAAACGAACTAAAAAATTTTATCCCAGAAAGAAATATATTTCTTGCAAAAGAACTGACCAAAATACACGAAACCTACATAAAAGACAAAGTAAAAAACATACACATTCAAAATACCAAAGGCGAATGGGTTATCGTAATCGACAAAGGCGAAGGAGTTAAAAAACTGGAACTAAATTACGAAGAAATTCTAAATTTATCGCTTCCTCTCAAAGAAAAGGCAAAACTTCTTTCAAAAATTACAGACAAACCTATAAAAACAATATATAATGAACTATTATCCGAAAGATAAAGAGTGGTTAATTTATATATTTGATTATTTTTAAACTATATCAATAAACTAACCCACCAATTTGCATTTTTACTATTACTTTTCCGTTTATTTTGATAAAATATCATTATGACAGTTTATGGAAAAAGAGTAGTCGAATATATAATTCAAAAGCATCCGAATATTGTTAAAGAAATTTTAATTGCAAAAAAACTTAGTAAAAACGAATTGAAAAAATTTAAAAATTTCAAAGTAAATTTCATAGACAACAGATTAGCTCAAAAGATGTCCCATAATGGCAATCATCAGGGTTTTTTTGCAAAAATAAATTTTGAACAAAAAGAGTGGGATATATGCGGAAACAATATACTGGTTTTGGAAAATATCACAGATATGGGAAATTTGGGAGCGATTACCAGAAGCGCTTATGCTTTCGGAATTGATCTGATGATAATAACAGGTATTAAAAATCTCAAATGGGATAGGCTCATAAGAACAAGTGCGGGAGCCGCAATAGATATGAAAATTATTGTTTTTGAGAATATACTTGAAATGTTAAACATATTAAAGACAAAAGGCTATTTATTAATAGGCGCCGATTTTAACGGCAATTGCAAACCTTCAAGAAAAGAAAAAACAGCCTTGATTTTGGGAAACGAAGGAGAAGGATTAAGCAAACGTGTAAAAGAAAAACTCAATGAAATCTTAACAATCGAAATGAAAAGAAATTTTGATTCTTTGAACGTATCCGCCGCAGCTGCAATTTTAATCGATAGGATAGTTAATGAATGCTGATAAATTTTTTGAAACACACTCGATAGAAGAAATATCTAAAAAAACAAAAATATCTCCTATTTCGCTTAGATTTATTAGAAACAGGGAATTTGAAAAACTTCCAAGAGTCAAATTCATAGGATTTATTAATATTTTGCAAAAAACATATAAAGTGGATTTGAAAGATTTAATAGAAGAATATAATCAATTTAACCCTCACAAAAATATTTCCGTCAAAGAAATCGAAACAAAATCTTCTAAAAATTCAACGTTTTTTTTGAGTATTGCTGCTTTTGTTTTGCTATTATTGGGAGGATATCTTTTTTATTCATATATGAAAAACAACAATTCAAACCAAACTACTTCTCAAATTCATATTACATCGGAAGTTAATGTTACTCAAAAAAACGAAAACAATACATCAAATAATTTAGCTCGCAATATTAATATAATAAAATCAAATGAGAATAATTTAACTAAACAAAACTTTAAAACTCATATAAAAACCAAATCAAAAAAAGCAACCATTTATAATATTAAAATCATTCCGAATCAAAAAGTATGGTTCAGAGCTATTAATATCGATACGAATAAATCGATAGAATATTTAACAAGTTTACCTAAAACCCTTCCAAAAGGAAATTATTATATAAAATTCGGTCATGGCAACTTAACTATTATTTATAACGATCAAAACATAACACCCGATACGAAAAAAATAGTCAGAATTTTATTTAAAGACGGAAATTATACATATATGAAAAAACCAAATAGGTATGAAAAATGAAAAAATTTTTAATATTTATAATTTGTATTTTTTTGTATGCAAATCCTTATAATTTTATTCAAAATATTTTAGGGAAAGAAAAATTCAACACATATAAAAATCTTTTTTATTCCTCATTAGATAAAAATGCATCTTTAAAAACAACTATTACTTTTTTGGAAGATAACGGTTTATTGGACTTATATTTCAAAAAAAACAAAATTTTAAATCCGACTTTTATTTTTAAAAACAATAATGCCTTATTTAATACAAAAACTCTTTATGATATATTAAATTCATTAGGTATTATAAATTTTTATCCGGTATATATTCAAAAAAATAATAATTTTTTTAAAATAACACTTGAAATGGAATCGAATCATTATATTGACCCTCTAAATCTTATTGATTCTTTTAAAAAACGAGGATGTAAAATCATAAATATTCTCAAAAATAAAAATTTCACATATTATGTTTCTTGTGAAAATGAAAAAATCAACGCATTTGAACTAAAAAACAAAATAACGGCTTTGCATAATTTAAAAGGAATTTATTGGATAAATCCCGGAAATTTTTCAAAAATTTATATTAAAACATCCAAATACGATTTTTTTTATCCATATATTGTTTTTTATGATCAAAATTTGAATATTCTTAATATAATTACATCAAAAAACATAAAAAGAAATTTGATTTTAAATATACCTCCAAATACAAAATATATTAAAATCAAGGATTTTTTTACAAGAGAAAATATTAAAAGAGGAATATTTATAAAAGGAATAAAATGAATCATTTTGAAAAAATAGAAAGACTTCCCAATTATATATTCGCAGTAATAAATGAACTAAAACTCCAAGCAAGAAGGGCGGGAGAAGATATAATAGATTTTTCAATGGGAAATCCTGACGGAGCGACTCCCAAACCGATTGTAGATAAATTAATTGAAACTGCAAACAAATCTAAAAACCACAGATATAGCGTAAGTAAAGGAATTTACAAATTACGTGAAGCAATATGCAATTGGTATGCCAGAAGATACAATGTTTCACTAAATCCCGAAACCGAAGCTGTCGTTACTATGGGGAGCAAAGAAGGATACGTGCATTTAACGCAAGCCGTTACGAACGTAGGAGATGTAGCTATTGTTCCAGATCCTACATATCCTATTCATTCATACGCTTTTATGTTAGCAGGTGCCAGTGTTAGAAAAGTTGAAATTAAATTTAACAATGAATACGAACTCGATGAAGATAATTTTTTCGCCCAACTAAAACAAGCAATGATAGAAGCAGTTCCTAAACCTAAATTTTTGGTTTTGAACTTCCCTCATAATCCCACAACTGTTACCGTAAATAAAGATTTTTATCAAAAAGCGGTAAATTTTGCAAAAGAAGAAGGACTTTATATTATAAGCGATATAGCGTATGCGGATATTACTTTTGATGGGTATAAAACTCCTTCTATTTTCGAAGTAAAAGGCGCCAAAGAAGTTGCGGTCGAAAGTTTTACATTATCGAAAAGCTACAATATGGCGGGATGGAGAGTAGGATTTATGGTCGGAAATCCTACACTAATTGGAGCATTACAAAAATACAAATCATGGATTGATTATGGAATGTTCACACCTATTCAGGTTGCCGCAACGGTTGCCCTCAGGGATTATCAACATCTTGTAAAAAATATCGTGGAAAATTACAAACACAGAAGAGACGTCCTAATAGAAAGCTTTGCAAATGCGGGCTGGGAAATTGAAAAACCAAAAGCCACAATGTTCGTATGGGCGAAAATACCAGAAGTTGCAAGAAAACTTGGGAGTTTGGAATTTTCAAAAAGATTATTGACAGAAGCTCATATTGCGGTTAGCCCCGGAATAGGATTTGGTGCATACGGAGATGAATATGTCCGAATAGCACTAATAGAAAACGAAAAAAGAATACGTCAAGCAGCAAAAAACGTAAAAGGTTTTCTAAAATCATTAAAGGAAAATAATGATTAAAATTGGAATAGTTGGAATAGGAACGGTAGGAAGCGCCGTTATCAAAAATTTGCAAAAAAACAGAGATTTAATCAAATCAAGAGCCGGAAAAGAGATAAAAATAATCAAAGGTGTTGTAAGAGATATAAATAAACACAAAAATATTGATATTCCTCTAACAACAGATTATAAAGAAGTTACCCGAAATCCTGAAATTGATATTGTAGTTGAATTAATGGGAGGAGTAGATAAAGCATATGAAGTCGTAAGCGACGCTCTAAAACACAAAAAAGCGGTCATAACGGCAAATAAAGCACTTCTTGCATATCATAGATTCGAACTTCAAAAGTTGGCAAAAACTTCTTTTGAATACGAAGCAAGCGTAGCCGGAGGAATTCCCGTTATAAAAGCATTAAGAGACGGGCTTAGCGCCAATCATATTTTGGAAATAAAAGGTATCATTAACGGAACGTGTAATTATATTTTAAGCGAAATGAAAAAAGGCAGGAATTACAAAGAAGTTTTAAAAGAAGCACAAAAAAAAGGATATGCCGAAGCCGATCCGAGCTTTGATGTTGGAGGATATGACGCTGCTCATAAACTTCTTATCTTAGCAAGCATAGCATATAATATAGACGCAAAACCGGAAGATATTTTAATTGAAGGCATTGAGAATATAAACCTAACCGATATAGAATTTGCAAAAGAATTTGGATATGAAATAAAACTTCTTGGAATCGCAAAGAAATTGGACAAAAAAATAGAACTCAGAGTTCATCCTACATTAATAAAAAAGAGTGAAATGATTGCAAAAGTAGACGGCGTTATGAATGCCATAAGCGTAATCGGAGATGTAGTGGGAGAAACTATGTATTACGGGCCTGGAGCAGGAGGAGATGCAACCGCAAGCGCTGTTATAAGCGATATAATCGAAATCGTAAGAGGAAGCAAAAAACCTATGCTCGGATATAAAATCCCTCTTGAAATCGAAAAATGTTCTCTTATAAAATCCGAGGATATAATTTCAAAATATTATCTTAGAATTGCAGTTAAAGACGAGCTTGGAGTTCTCGAAAAAATAGCACACATTTTAGCTCAAAATAATATTTCAATTGAAAGCTTTTTACAAAAACCGAGAAATAGTTATGTAAAACTTTTATTTGCAACACATAAAGCAAAAGAAAAAGAGATTAAAAAAGCAATTTCTATTATTCAAAAGCTAAATTTTGTAATTAAGCCAATTAATTATATAAGAATTGAAGAGTGATAAATAAACTCAGAAAAATTTCACTATTTTTTAATACAGATGATTTCTTGTTAAGTGAGATTACAAATTTTTGCACTTTGAAAAAATATCAAAAGGATGAAATTATTTTTTTTGAAGGCGAAAAAGACAAATATTTTTATGCTATTTATTACGGAAATGTTTTGATGTATGACAGCGATGAAAAAGGTAATATTATTCCCAAAAATCAGTTTGGCTGCGGAGATATTTTCGGTCTTATAGCACAAATTCAAAACCGCCCTTACTGCCTTAGTGCAAAGAGCGAAAACGAAAGTCAAATTATAAAAATAAATTTTGAAAAATTTAAAAACTATATTTCAAATCCTCCTTTTAGCGACAGGATAATTAAGATGTTAAGTAATTCTATTTTACAAGAAATTGAATTCAATAAACTCCAAAAATATGACGCCACAAAAAGAGTTATTTTTACCCTTCTTAATTTTCCGCATAAATTTATAAAAAAGAAAAAATATATGCTAGCAAAAGAGCTTAATATGTCCCCCGAAACACTTAGCAGAATTTTAAGCAAATTAAAAAACGAAGAAGTTATCTGTTATTGCGAAAAATCTATAAAAATAATTGATAAAGAAAAGTTGAAAAAATATTTGTTTATTTGAAAAGTTTTTCCATAAGCATAATAAAATTAGGATTGAATATTGTTAATGCAAATATTGAAATACCAATAATTTCGTTTATTTCAGCTTTTACTTCATTTATTTCGGCTCTTACAAATTCCTTTGTGGCTAAATTTCTTAATTCATTATAAAGAGTGGCTTTAATATTTTCTTTTTTTTCGTCTATTTCTTTTGAAGTTTCTTTTTGTGTAATATCCAAAAATAATTCAATTCGCACTGGCAAACTTTTCAGCACTCTCTTTTCCTACTTTTTTGACCAATTCATCATATAAATTTCTATGAAGTGTATATTGCATAAAATTCCTTTTTTAGAAATAATAGCACAAAATTTATAAATTTTTATACTCTGACACTTTTATGGGCAGATGGGTGAAGAAGCTAAATGGGTTGATGGGTGGAATGGGTGAATATTAGTTTAAGTGAAAAGTAAAAAATGGGGAATAGGGATATAAGTTTCGAGTTTTAAGTGAAAAATTAAAAATGGGCAGTAGGGTGAGTTTCAAATTTCAAGTGAAAAATGAAAAATGTAAAGTAAAAGTTTTGAATTTAAGTTCCAAGTTTGAATAATTATTAGTTATGAATTATGAATTTAGCATTTAACAAAATTAATCTCTGACACCGCAGTGTTTTGCTTATATTTAAATTTATAAAGCCTCTAATACCTCTACAACCTTTATAACCTTTACAACTCCTTAAACCTCTAAAACCTTTACAACCTCTAATACTTTAATACCTTTACAACCTTTACAACCTCCAATAACAAATATACCAATACACTAATACACCAATAACAAATAAACTAATAACTAAAAAACCTTCTTAAAGATTGCATCTTAAATTTGTTTTAACTTCAAGAGAAAAGCCAA
>JALVTJ010000014.1 GCA_027036005.1 Nautiliaceae bacterium | reverse complement strand
ATTAAAAGAAAAAAACTAAAAGAAGAAAGAGTTAATAAAGCAACTGTTAAAAAGAAAAAGAAAAAGAAAAAAGAAAAAGCGGTCGAAATTATTAAAATTCCGAAAGAAGTCAGAGTATATGAGTTTGCGGAACTGATAAAAAAACCTCTTGAAGATGTGCTTAATACTTTAAGAGAACTGGGAGAAGAGAGAGATAAAAACGACTTTTTGGGTGAAGAGTATATTGAAACTCTTGCAGAGGAGTTTGGTGTAAATGTTGAAATTTTCGATCCTTTGGCGGAATTTGATTATATTAAAAAATATGAAGAAAAATGCCCTGAAAACGAATTTAATACTCCTCGTCCTCCTATTGTAACCATTATGGGACACGTCGATCATGGTAAAACAAGTTTGCTTGATAAAATAAGAAACAGTAGAATCACAGCAAAAGAAGCCGGTGGAATTACTCAGCATATCGGTGCGTATATGGTCGAAAAAGACGGCAAAAAAATAACTTTTATAGATACTCCCGGACATGAAGCGTTTACAGAAATGAGAGCAAGAGGTGCTCAGGTTACCGATATTGCCATTATTGTGGTTGCGGCTGATGACGGTGTAATGCCTCAAACCAAAGAAGCTATTGCCCACGCACAAGCAGCCGACGTTCCTTTTATTGTGGCTGTGAATAAAATTGACAAACCCCAAGCCAATCCGGATTTGGTTAAATCTCAGCTTGCAGAGATGGGAATTATGCCGGTTGAGTGGGGAGGAGAATATGAGTTTGTTCATGTTTCGGCTCTTACAGGCCAGGGAATAGACGAATTGCTTGAAACCATTTTGCTCCAAGCGGAGATGATGGAATTAAAAGCAAATGTCAAATGCCCTGCAAAGGCGGTTGTAATTGAAAGCAGAATTGAAAAAGGAAAAGGACCTGTTGCAACCGTTATTGTTAAAAACGGAACACTTAAAAAACAAGACAGCTTTGTGTGCGGTAAAACATACGGAAGAGTGAGGCTTTTAATCGATGATCTCGGAAAACAAAAAAAAGAGGCTCTTCCGGGTGAGCCTGCCGAAATAACGGGATTTGATGAAGTCCCATATGCAGGAGATACGTTAATTGCCGTAGAATCAGACAAAGTGGCAAAAGATACGGCGGAAAAATGGAAAAATTATCTTGAAGAAAAAGAAAAGTCCAAAACAACAAAAGCCACTCTTGAAGACTTGCAAAAAATGATACTTGAAGGAGAGCTTAAAAAACTCCCTGTAATTATTAAAGCGGATACCCAAGGAAGTGTCGAGGCTATTAAAGGAAGTCTTGCAAAACTTCAAAATGAAGAAGTGAAAGTTAATATAATTCATTCGGATGTAGGCGCAATAACTGAAAACGATGTTATTTTGGCAAAAGCAAGTGAGCCTAATGCTATTGTTTTGGGATTTAATGTCAGACCTACAAGCCAAGCTAAAAACAAAGCGAAACAAGAAGGAATAGAAATTAGGACATATTCTATTATTTACGATTTGATCGATGATGTTAAAGAACTATTAAGCGGACTTATGACACCTAAAATAAAAGAAAACGTTACCGCAACCGTGGAAGTCAGAGAAACGTTTAATGTTCCGAAAGTTGGAACGGTTGCAGGATGTTATGTGCAAGACGGAGTGGTTCACAGAGGTGATTTCGTGAGGGTTATTAGAGACGGCGTGGTAATTTACGATTCAAAACTCGCATCTCTTAAAAGATTTAAAGACGATGTCAAAGAAGTGGGCAAAGGTTTTGAATGCGGTATTATGATTGAAGGGTTTAACGATATAAAACTCGGAGATATTTTTGAAACTTACCAAAAAATAGAAGAAAAAGCCACTTTCGAATAATCTTCTTTTTCTGTTTTTCATTATTAAAATATGCTATAATTAATAAAAAGGATACAAATGGGCAAAAGTATTAAAGTCCAGAGAAAAGAGTCTGTTTTAAAAGAAGTGATTCCAGAAGCTCTTTCTCAAATGAACGATAACAGAATCAATTCTTTAAGTGTTGTGGATGTTGTATGTTCAAGAGACGGGAGCGATGCAAAAGTTTATCTTGAAAAAAGCTATTTGAATAAAGACGAGCAAAAACAATCACTCAAACAGCTAAAACAAGCACGTGGATATATTCAAAATTACTGCCTTAAAGCTACGGGCTGGTTTAAGGTTCCTAATTTAACATTTACTTTTGATTCTCTTTTAGAACATGAAAATAAAATGGAAGAGCTGTTTGAAAAAATAAAGGCTAAAAATGAAACTGAATGAGATTATTAAAAACATAGTGGAAGATAACGGCTGCGAACTTTATGATATTGAAATAAGCGAAGAAGGCGGAAATAAATTTTTCAGAGTTTATATTACAAAGCCTGGGGGGGTAAATTTGGATGATTGTGAGGCGATAAACAATCTGCTCTCACCCATATTCGATATTGAAGAGCCTTTTAAGGATAAATATTTTTTGGAAGTAAGCTCACCCGGGATTGAGAGAAAATTAACAAAAAAAGAGCATTTTCAAAAAAGCATAGGTGAGAGAGTAAAACTTACTACTGATGA
>JALVTJ010000013.1 GCA_027036005.1 Nautiliaceae bacterium | reverse complement strand
TCTATTACATCCCCTCTCATAAATCCGTGTGTTGTCCAAACTCCATAAGGTGTAGCAAGAGCAATGGCTGCTGTATAAAAAGCCGGTGCTTTTTTAATATCTCTTTTTTTTAGCTCTTCAATCAATTTATTTAAATTATCTTTATCACTTGCATCTTCTCCTGCAAATCTAGCAGAGAAAATTCCAGGTGCATTATTTAAAACAGGAACACTTATACCGCTGTCATCTGCTAAAATAATCTCATTTGGCAATTTCTCTGCAATAGCTTTTGCTTTAATTATAGCGTTTTCTTTAAAAGTTTTTCCATTTTCTTCCACTTCAAATTTATCTATTAAATCAGTATAAGGCACAACTTCATAATCTTTAAAAAACTCTTTTATCTCTTTTATTTTGCCTTTATTTGAACTGGCTATAACTATTTTCATCTTTTCCATCTCTTTTCCCTTTCTCTTCCTTATCTCTTCCTCACTCACTCAACATCCGGTTTGGGAGGTGAGAAATAATATCCTTGCGAATAATCGATTCCCATCTTTTTAACAAATTCGTATATCTCCTCATTTGCAACATATTCGGCAATAGTAATAATGCCTCTTTTTTTTGCAAATTCAACAATAGATATTACCAAATCCTGTGCAAATTTATCAATTAAAATATCTTTGATTAAACTTGCATCTATTTTAATACCGTCGATATTGAATCTGAATATGTAACTGAAATTTGAAAATCCGCTTCCAAAATCGTCTATTAATATCTTGCTTCCTTTTTGTTTAAGCTCTCTGATAAAAGAAATGACTTCCTCTTTTTCACTTAAATCCGAAGTTTCCAATAATTCAAAGCTCAAATATTTTCCGCAATCTTCTTTTATGACTTTTTTCAAAATATATTCTTTAATTTCATCGTTTTCAAAATCCAAAATATCCAAATTAACAGAAACATAAAAAGTTTTTTGTTTTAATTTTTCACATACTTTGTCAATTACAATTTTTGTAATCTTAGGATAAATATTTGCTTTTTTTGACAATTCCAAAAACTTATCGGGAGTATATAAGTTTCCTTCCTCATCCTTCATTCTGATTAATGCCTCATATTTATAAATTTCGCCCGTTTTATTATCAATAATAGGTTGATAATAAACTTCAAATAGGTTGTTTTTTATTGCATTTGATATTTTTGTAAGCATCAAGGCATTTTGTTTCATTTTTGCAATTTCATCTTTAATATCGCAAAAAAACACGCACTCTTTTCTTTTTTGTTTTGCATATTCTATTGCCATATCCGCATTTAAAATATAATCGCCTACTTTACTTATGCCACATCTGTAAGAAATGGTTATTTCATGTTCGTTTATATAAAATGTTTTTTTAAGCTTGTCTAAAAATTTTTCCATATAAATTTTATTATATTCCTCATCTTCACTTTTTAAAAAAAACGCAAATTCATCAATACTCAAATGATAAAGAGGACTTTGGTATTTTTTTAATTCCATTGCAACGGCATAAATTACTAAATTACCGATATCAAAACCGAAAGTATTGTTTATTGTTTTGAAATCATTAATATTTATTATCGCCAAAGGTTTTTTGATTTTTTTTATTTCTTCTTTAAGTTTATACAAATTTGGAAGTTCAGTTAATTGATTATAATAAAATCTCTCAATTGTTTTTTGTCTATAAAATTTAATTTTATTTATTGCATAATTGATTTTTTCTTTCAATTTTTCAAACTCTTCAAAATTCATAGAAGTTTTTATAAAAACATATTTGCCTTTTGCAATGTTTTCTTCAAAAAACTCTATTAGAGAGTTAATATTTTTTCTTACAAGATCAATGTTTTTCAAATACCCATACATTGTCAAAACCAATGCACCAAATAATACTAAAAACACAATTATTAATATATGATAATATTTTCTTTTTTCTTTTTTAAGAGGAAGCGAAATTTTCATAACACCAAGTATCCGCTCTCGATTTATTTTTCTTATAATGGGATTTGTTGGCTGATGAATAAAAGAATATGCGTGGCATTTCATACAGCTTTGTTGAAGTTTTATAGGTTTATAAAGAATAAATTTATCTTTTTTTATATGCCAATATTCCCCTTTATCGTCAATTTTTTTCAAATAATCAAAAAAATTTTTTTTATTATGAATAAATGAATAAACTTCAATATTTATATTTGTTGCTTTTTTAAAATCATCTATTAATTCTTGAAAAGGAACAAATTCATGTTTCATTTGCATAATTTTGGAAATTAAAATTTCTTTATATATAATATTTGCAGTATATTTTTGGTTTTGTATTAAAATATTATAAAAACTTTCCATTAAAAAAATTAAAGCTATTGTCGCAATGATCAAAGAAACAATAGTTACTTTAAAAAAACGCTCATATAAATTTGACATTTGCCCTTCTTTTACAAAAATTTTACATATTATACAAAAACTAAAACATTAATCATAATTGGGATTTTGGAGGTGAGAAATAGTATCCTTGATAATAATCGATTCCCATCTTTTTAAGCATTTCAAAAATCTTTTCGTTCTCTACAAATTCGGCTATGGTTTT
>JALVTJ010000012.1 GCA_027036005.1 Nautiliaceae bacterium | reverse complement strand
AATGAAATATTATCAGCATTGATATGCTCATTATCAACGATAAAACCGATAACAAATCGAACTGCATGTTTCCCTCTTTTTTTAAAATTATAAATATCTAAAATAACAAAACGGTTACAAATGTTATAATTTCAATAAAAAGGCTATGTGTGGCACTTATTGATTTACTGGACGTATCAAAAAAATTTGAAGCCCAGAGAATTCTTTGCAATGTGGAATTTCATCTCGATGAGGGTGAAAGAGTTGCTCTAATCGGTAAAAACGGAAGCGGAAAATCAACTCTTTTGAAAATAATTGATAAAACAATTGAATCTGATAGTGGGGAAGTGATAACTAAAAACGGAATAAAAATTAAAAGACTTTTGCAACAGCCGAAATTCAATAGCAACCTTAGTGTCAAAAAAGCCATTGAAAATGAACTGAGCGAATTTAAACAAGCGTATGATAAATATATTAAACTCTCAGAAAATTTCTCAAAAAATCCAGAAAACAGACTAATACAAAACGAACTCGATAAAATTTCCAAATTCTTAGATTACCATAATGCTTGGAATTTGGATGATAGGATTGAGAGGATTTTATTGGAATTTGATTTGAAAAAATACGAAAACAGAAATATCGATCTTTTAAGCGGAGGTGAGCAAAGAAGAGTCGCTCTTGCATCTCTTCTTCTTCAAAAACCCGATGTCTTATTGCTTGACGAGCCTACAAACCATCTTGATGTTAGAATGAGCGAATTCTTAGAAGAAATACTGCTAAAAGATAAATACACCTTTATTGTAGTAAGCCATGACAGATATTTTATAGATAGAATTGCAACAAGAGTGGTTGAGCTTGAAAATTGCAAACTAAAAAGTTTTAAAGGCGGATATGCGGATTATATAAAACAAAAAGAAGAGTTGCTAAAAGCAAAAGAGAAAGAATTTGAAAACGAACTGAGACTTCTTAAAAGAGAAGAAGAGTGGTTAAGTCGAGGTGTAAAAGCGAGACTAAAAAGAAATGAAGGCAGAAAACAGAAGGTTTTGGAATTAAGAGAAAAAATCAAAAAAGACAAAAGCGAAATAAAACAGATCGAAATGCAGCTAAAAAGAGAGATGTTAAACAAAAATGATGAAAAAATAAATAAGAAAAAAGTTATCTTTGAAATAGAAAATCTTTCAAAATCCTTAGGAAACAAAGCACTTATAAAAAATTTCACTGCCAGAATTTTACAAAAAGACAAAATTGCAATAGTCGGCAAAAACGGGAGCGGGAAATCGACATTGCTTAAAGTTTTAATTGGTGAGGAAACTCCTGATGAGGGAATAATAAAAATCGGAGAAAATATAAAAATCGGATATCTCGATCAGAGAAAATCCATGCTTTGCGATGAAAAAGATTTGATTGAAACATTTTGTCCTCATGGCGGAGATCATGTAAATGTCAGAGGCAAAAATTTACATGTTTACGGATATTTGAGAGAATTTCTTTTTCATCCTGAATACTTAACTAAAAAAATAGGCGTATTAAGCGGAGGAGAAAAAACAAGAATTGCATTAGCCCTTCTTTTTACAAAGAATTTTGATGTTTTGGTTTTGGATGAGCCAACAAACGATTTGGATATTCCTACAATCAACATATTGGAGCAATATCTAATTGATTATGAAGGAAGTGTTGTTTTTGTAAGTCATGACAGGTATTTTGTGGATAAAATAGCCAAAAAGCTTTTTATATTTAAAGGCAATGGTATTATACAAGAAAGCCATATACCATATACGGAATACCTCGAAATAGAAAAAGAGCTAAAATTAATTGAAAATGTAAAATGTAAAATAGTAAATGAAAAAAAAGAAAAAAAGCCTAAGAAACAGACAAAACTTTCTTATAAAGAACAAAGAGAGCTTGAAGAACTTCCGAAATTAATAGATGAACTTGAAAATACAATAGCCGAAATCGAGGATTGTCTTGCTAATCCCGAATGTTATCAGGAAAAGGGACTTGTGAATTTAAGCGAAGAGCTTGAAGAAATTAAAAAAATTTACGAACAAAAAGTGGAAAGATATCTCGAACTTGAAGAAAAAAGGGAGAATTTGCAAAAATGAATATTTCAACAATAAAAAGAATAGATTTGAAATTTTTAAAGAAAGAAACGGATAATTTAACACTTTTCAGTGCGGCAATGAGTTTTTATACTATTTTTTCATTAATACCAATCCTTTTGATTGTGCTTTCCATTTTTTCCACAACACCCTTTTTTGCAGAATTTTATACTAAACTGGAAAAATTTCTAATCTCAAACATACTCCCGAGTTATCAAAATCAAATTACTATTTATTTAAAAAGTTTTCTTTCCAATTCGGCACGGATGGGGATAATAGGCGGAATTTATATTTTGATAACATCTATTTTGTTTTTCGATAACTATGAAACGATAATAAGTAAAATTTTCGAACAGGAAAAAAGGGATTTGTGGGAAAAAATAAAGCTTTATTGGACTATGTTAACACTTTTTCCGGTTTTGTTTGCTTTGGCTATTTTTTTATCCATAAAACTTGAACTTTATCTTAAAGTTTCTTTCGGATTTTTGGTGCCGTTTTTTATAATGTGGCTTACGTTTTTTCTTGCCTACAAACTTACCCTTCAAACAAAGACGGTTAAATCGTGTATTTATGTTTCGTTTTTGGTTACTTTTTTCTTTTTTATAGCAAAAAATATCTTTTTGTATTATATTATTTTTAACAAAACCTACAAATCGCTTTACGGCTCCATTTCGATTTTGCTTTTTCTTTTTTTATGGATATATATAAACTGGATCATTTATCTCGGCGGAATATATTTAATTAAATATTACGAAAAATATATGTTACAAAAATACACATAATTTTTTTTATGATTATTATTTTTTATTATTAATTCCAACTTTTTTATAAAAATATCTTATTATGAAAGAAAAAAGGAGTTAAAAATGCATAATGAAGTTTATTATCCCCATAAAGAACTATTTAAAAATCCCGTTTTTAAAAATATGTGCGAATATGAGGATTTGGTAAAAGAATTTGAAAAAGATTTCGAAGGAACGTGGGCGAAATTCGCCAATGAAAAAATTTCATGGTTTGCTCCGTATGAGAAAGTTTTGGATGAAAGCAACGCTCCTTTTTACAAGTGGTTTATAAACGGTAAGCTCAATGTAACTTATCAATGTATAGATAGGCATCTTAGAGATAAGAAAAACAAAGCCGCAATTATATTCGAAGGCGATAACGGAGAAAAAAGAATTATTACCTATCTTGAACTTTACCGTGAAGTAAATAAATTTGCCAATTTATTAAAATCGCTCGGAGTAAAAAAAGGAGATAGGGTCGTAATTTATATGCCAATGATACCCGAAGCAGCTTTTGCAATGCTTGCATGTGCGAGAATCGGTGCAATTCATAGCGTAGTTTTCGGAGGATTTAGTGCCGAATCTCTAAAAGACAGAATACTTGATGCCGAGGCAAAATTGGTAATTACGGCTGACGGGGCGTTTAGAAAAGGCAAACCTTATATGTTAAAACCTGTGGTTGACAAAGCGCTTGAAGGCGTTGAAATTGTGGAAAAAGTTTTGGTTGTGGAAAGAAACAATGAGGATATAGACTGGGTTGAAGGAAGAGATATAAGCTATAACGATTTAATACAAAACCAACCGGGCGAATGCGAACCCGAAATAATGGACAGTGAAGATCCTTTATTTTTACTTTATACATCCGGAAGCACTGGTAAACCGAAAGGTGTTCAGCATTCCCAAGCAGGATATATCCTTTGGGCTCAACTTACAATGGAGTGGGTATTTGATATCAAAGAAAACGATACATTCTGGTGCACGGCCGATATAGGATGGATAACCGGACACACGTATATCGTATACGGTCCTCTTGCTGCGGGAGCTACAACACTAATGTTTGAAGGAGTGTTAACATATCCGGATCCGGGAAGAGCTTGGAAAATGATTGAAGAGTATAAAGTAAATCAATTCTATACCGCTCCGACAGCTATTAGACTTTTGCATAAAATAGGGGCAAATGAACCTAAAAAATATAATTTAAGCTCACTTAGAATATTAGGAACCGTAGGTGAGCCTATTGATCCGGCGGCTTGGAAATGGTATTATGATGTTGTCGGTAATAAAAAATGTTCAATTGTTGATACTTGGTGGCAGACTGAAACAGGAGGACATATGATTTCACCTCTTCCTGCCGCAACACCTATTAAACCGGGAAGCGCCACATTCCCACTTCCGGGAATTTTTGCGGAAATAATAGATGAAAACGGTAATAAAATGCCCGCAAATGAAAAAGGGCTGCTTTGTATTACAAAACCTTGGCCGAGTATGATAAGAACTATATGGGGAGATCCGGATAGATTTGTTAAAAGTTATTTCGGGGTTGCGAAAAAAAACAATAAACTAGTATATTTTTCAGGAGACGGGGCAATATATGACGAAGACGGTTATATTTGGATAACAGGAAGGGTTGATGATGTAATAAATGTAAGCGGACACAGACTTGGAACCGCGGAAATAGAAGCGGCAATTCAAAAACATCCTCTTGTAGCGGAAGTTGCGGTTGTAGGAAAACCTGATGAAATAACGGGAGAATCTATTTTTGCATATATTGTTATTGCAGATGAGGAAAACTTGGGAGAAGAAGTTGAATTGATGCAAGAGATTAATGAAATTATTGCTACCGAAATAGGTAATATTGCAAAAGTAAAAGATTTTGCGTTTGTTCCGGGACTTCCGAAAACAAGAAGTGGTAAAATTATGAGGAGAATTTTAAGAGCCGTTGCAAAAAAAGAAGAAATCAAACAAGACACTTCAACGCTTGAAGATCCAAGTGTTGTAGAAAAAATCATAGAAATAGTAGGAAAATAACAAAATAAGTTATAATTACAAAAAAAAAGGAGAATTAATGGACATTAAAAAAATCAACCCGGGAAATCCGCAAGAAGCTATAAACGTTGTAATTGAAATTCCGCAAGGAAGCAATATAAAATATGAGCTTGATAAAAAAAGCGGAGCAATATTTTTAGATAGAATTCTTTACGGAACTGAATTTTATCCTGCAAATTACGGATTTATACCAAACACACTTGCAGATGACGGAGATCCGATTGACGTTTTGGTTTTAAGTAGCGAATCGGTAATTCCGGGATGCGTTATCAAATCAAGAGTAATAGGTGTATTTTTAATGGATGATGAAAATGGAAAAGATGAAAAAATCGTTGCCGTTCCCGTTACAAAACTTGATCCTAAAATGGCAAAAATAGAAAAGCTTGAAGATTTACCTGAAATTACTTTAAATCAGATTAAACATTTTTTCGAAACATACAAAGACTTAGAACCTGGGAAATGGGTTAAAGTTACGGGCTTTGAAGGAAAAGAAAAAGCGATTGAGCTTATAAACAAAGCAATCGATAATTATAAATAATTTTTCTTTTCCTATTCTTCATAAAATCTTTTATCAAAATATTTTTCCATATCGATATCGAATATTTTAAAATTTTTATATTTCTCCGATAAAAACATTAACGCTCTTTCGAGTTCAGGTGATTTTATACCGTGTTTGATACTCATTAACGCTTCTATAAATGCTCCCAAATGATCTGCAACTTTTATTAAAGAGCCGTCAATTCCTGTTTTTTCTTTAAAATCATTATCAATTTCTGTTACGATTTTAAAAGAATCTTTTTCTATTATTTTATTGGCAAATTCATCGGTTAAAAGTATTTTAAGTTCGTTCTTCAAATTTTTTGGCAAAAGAGGCAAAATCTTTTCTTCAATTAACATATTCTCATAATTTTTAAGAATCTTATCAAGCCCTTTCACTCCTTGTTTTACAGGCGTAATAATATCTCTTGTAAGGGCTTCTGGTAAATCGTGAAAAAGTGCGGTAAAAAAATTATAATAACATTTTTTATCATTTCCTCCGTATTCTTTTGTGAGAAAATAACTCATTATGGCAACAAAAAGCATATGCCCCAATACACTTGTCTCAGGAACTCTCGGAGTATTCGCCCATCTTTTTTGAAATCTTAAATTACCGCAAAGAGAAATAAAATCGTAACTTTTTCTTTTGAGATTAAGTATTCTTACACCTTCCAAATCATAATAATCTTCAAGTTCATTTTCAATATCTTTTTTTATATCGTTAATTCCGAATGTATCTTTTGCAAAATTATAAATAAATTCGAATTCCCATTTTGTAGATAAATAACTTGAAGCGGAAATAATTCTTTTTTCCAAACACTCGGTATTGTTATACAAATTAACATAATATTCCAACTCTTCATCTATTATCCCTTTTAAATTGCTAAGGACAAACTCATCCACTTCTTTGCCTTTTTTCTTTCTCAGAAAATAATAAACGGGTGATTTCAAGTCGGTTAGCACGGCTCTGTATAACAATCCTGCAATACCGAAATTTATCAATTTTATAAAATCAACCTCTTTTTCATAATGGGCTATTAAATATGCAATTATCATTCTATGGGCTTGTTTGTCAAGCTCCATTAATTTAAAAGGACGGGGAATATCATTCCATCTCTCAATAGAAGCGGTTGTAAATATCAGTTTGATTAAGTTTGCATTCATTTTGACTCCTTTGCTTATGATATAATTTTAACTAAAAAAAGGATTTTAATGAAACTTTGGGGAGGAAGATTTTCCAAACAAGCCGCAAAACTTCTTGATGAATTTAATGCATCTTTGCCTTTTGATAAAGAGCTTTTTGTTGAAGATATAGAAGGTTCTATCGCTCATTCAGCCATGCTTGCAAAACAAGGAATTATAAGCGATGAAGAAGCCCGGAAAATTAAAGACGGATTGCTTGAAATTAAAAAAGAGATAGAAAATAACGAATTCAAATGGGATATAAGCGATGAAGATATACATATGGCTATTGAAAAAAGGCTTATAGAATTAATAGGCGATACGGGTAAAAAACTTCATACGGCAAGAAGCAGAAACGATCAGGTTGCGCTCGATTTTAGAAGATGGGTTTTAAAGAGAAATTTAGAATTTAGCGAAAAAATAAAAAAGCTTATAGAAGTTTTTGTCAATATTGCAAAAGAAAACATAAATACCCTACTTCCGGGAATGACGCATCTTCAACACGCACAGCCTATCAGTTTCGCTTATCATATGTTGGCATATGCAAGTATGTTTAAAAGGGATTATGAAAGATTTATTGATAGTTTTGAAAGAAATAATATTAATCCTCTCGGATGTGCGGCGCTTGCAGGAACACCTCATAATATCGACAGGTTTCAAACAACTAAATCGCTTGGATTCAAAACTCCGAGCATTAATTGTCTCGATACGGTTAGCGATAGGGATTTTGCACTTGAAATTTTATTTAACATCTCAATGCTTATGATGCATGCAAGCAGGCTTGCAGAAGAGATGATTCTTTGGTCGACAAGCGAATTTTCTTATATTACATTAAGCGATGAATATTCAACCGGAAGCTCTATTATGCCTCAAAAGAAAAATCCGGATGTTCCGGAGCTTATAAGAGGAAAAACAGGTAGGGCTTATGGAAATTTAATGGCTCTTTTAACTGTTATGAAAGGTCTTCCTCTTGCATACAATAAAGATACCCAAGAAGATAAAGAGGGTGTTTTTGATAGTGTCAAAAATGCTTTAATTTCTATTGAAATTTTAAAAGAAACATTAAAAACTATGAGAATCAACAAAGCAAATATGCTTAAAGCCTGCAAAAAAGGACATTTAACTGCAACCGATCTTGCCGATTATCTGGTAAAAAAAGGAATTCCTTTTAGAGAGGCTCATCACATTACGGGAAAAGCCGTGGCATTAGCCGAAAATAAAGGAATTGATTTAAGTGAGCTTTCTTTGGATGAGCTAAGAAGTATCGATGAAAGAATAGGAGACGATTTGGATTTGAGTCTTGAAAATTCGATGAAAAGCAGGAAAAGCTACGGTGCCACCGCTCCCGAGAGAGTGAAAGAACAGATTGAATTTTTTGAAGAATTTTTAAAGGAGAAAAATGATTAAAATAAGACATTTGGGTGAGAAAAAATACGAAGCCACTAATTTAAAAGAAATATTAATAATTGATACCGAAAAATATTCGCCAGTTGAAATGTTTATTACCGGGCTTGGAAATTGCTCGCTTTATGATGTAGTCGAAATGGGGAAAAAACACAACATAAAAAATGTAAAAATGAACATTGAATATAAACGAAGAGAAACTTTTCCTAAGATTTTTAGCGAGTTTCATTTTGTTTATCTATTTGATAGTGATGCCGATAATTTAACAGCAAAAAGATGGGTTTTAAGTTCTCTTGAAACATACTGCTCAACTATAAATACAATCCGAAATACAAGCAAAATTTATTATACTATTATTCATAATGGAGATACTGCTGCATATAAAGAAATGATACTTTCAGGTCAAAGCGATAATAGCGAAGGTTTTGAAGATGATGACTTTGCATGTGTTGCTTGAAATTAAAAACAGAAACCCGGCGGGTTTTACGATTTAAATTATAAAAAGGATTATTATGAAAAAAACACTTTTAATAATGTTAGCGGTTTTTGCTTTTTCAATGCCGCAAAACCATATGATAACAAACGATCCCGGATTAAAACTTGCTTTTGCAAAAAAATACAAAGCCGCTTTGGAAAATTTTAAACAAAGATGTGAAAAGAACGACGGATATGCCTGCGGTATGGCCGGTTATTTTTATGAAAAAGGTTTTGGAGACATTAAAATAAATAATAATTTGGCAATTGAATATTACAAAAAAGGATGTAATCTAAACGATGCTGATAGTTGCACTCTTTTAGGATACGAAACATATAAAAACGGAAATAAGAAAAAAGCGAAAAAACTTTTAAAAAAGGGATGTAAACTCGGCAATAAGGATGCTTGTAATTATTTGAACAAATTTTAAAATACGATTTTTTCCAGAGATTCAAATGCCAGTGCAAATAATTTAATACCGAAAAACAAAAACAAAATAGCGGCTGTTTTGTTAATAATATTCAAAATTCTCTCTTCTAATTTTATTTTGGAAGAAATTAATGCTGCAAAAGTAAATGCCAATGAAATACCAAAGAAAAGAGTTCCCAAACTTAACATAATATTTTTACTCAAAAACGGTGTGACAATAACGGCAAAAAAAATCATTGCTTTCGGATTTGATAAATTAAGCAACAATGCTTCTTTGTAAATATTTTGATTTTTTTCGCATTTTTTTATATTTAATTTAACCATCTCTTTAAAAGAAAAATAAGCAATTTTAAATAAATATATCCCTCCTAAAAAACCTACAATTAATTGAAAATAAATATTTTTTCCGACACTTCCAAGCCCTATTCCAACAAGCGTCAAGTAAATTATGTTTCCGCTAAGTATACCGGCTACCGCTTTAAGTGCTTTCTCTTTTCCATTGCAAAGCCCCTGTTTGATTACGTAAAATATATCGGGTCCGGGAGTAAGTGCGGCAATGAATCCGATAAATCCGAGCAAAATATAATCCATTAATCTACCTTTTTTGTATAATTATACAAAAAGGTAAAATATGAAACCATTTATCGTAATGGATATTGTAAAAGAAGCTCAAAAACTCTCCGATGTAATTCATCTTGAAATCGGAGAGCCGGATTTACTCCCCTCCCCTGCTGTAAAAAACACCGCTTTAAAGGCAATAAATGAAAACAGATTTTTTTATACCGAAAGCAAAGGTTTAAGACAATTAAGAGAAAAAATTGCTAACCATTACAAAAATTTTTATAATGTTAATCTCAATCCAGATAATATAATCGTGACAACGGGCACTTCAACCGCATTTTTGATTGCTTTTTATTTTGCAAAAAAAATTGCATCCCCTACTCCGACATATCCTTGCTATCCCAATTTTGCTGAGCTTGAAGAAAAAGAATTTATAAATATTCCGACAAACGATAACTTTAAACTGGATATAAATAATCTAAAAAATTATGATTTTGATACGCTGATGATTTCTTCACCAAATAATCCTACCGGCACTGTTTATAACAAAAAAGAGCTAAAAGAAATATGTGATTTTTGCCAAAACAACAATATACTTTTAATAAGCGACGAGCTATATCACGGACTTGTTTATACCGACAATTATACAACAGCTCTTAAATACAATAAAAATTCAATTATAATAAACGGATTTAGCAAGTTTTTCTGTATGCCGGGATTTCGTATAGGCTGGATTATAGTGCCTGATAATTTGATAAGAAAAGCCGAAATTATTGCTCAAAACATTCTTATTTCAGCACCAAGCATATCTCAATATGCCGCACTTGAAGCTTTTGATTACGAGTATTTGAAAAAAACAAAAAAAGAATTTCAAAAAAGAAGAGATTTTTTATATGAAAACCTAAAAGAAGTTTTTGATATTACCAATCCCGAGGGTGCGTTTTATTTATGGTGTGATATTAGCAGATATTCGGATAATTCTTTAAAGTTTGCAAAAGAGGTTCTTTATAATGCAAAAGTTGCCGTAACTCCGGGAATAGATTTCGGGAATTATCCTCATCATATAAGAATAGCGTATACAAAAAATATAAATGAACTTGAAATAGCTCTAAAAAGAATAAAAAATTTCTTAAAAATATTGTTAAAATTAAATTAATTGTGTATAATTTCAATGCGTTACGTGTTAAGTAGGGACACGCAAGCCGAACGGGCGTAACGTAATAGAATATTAAGGAGATACAATGAAAAAAATCGTAGCACTTATGGCAATTTTTGCAGCATTTGCATTTGCAGCTGACGGAGATACAATGATTAAAGCTTACAGCGTCGTTGCAGCTGTTGTTGGTTTAGGTCTTGCGGCACTTGGAGGTGCAATAGGTATGGGACACGCTTCTGCGGCGACAATTGCAGGAACAGCAAGAAACCCTGGAATGGGTGGTAAACTTATGGGAACAATGTTCATTGCTTTGGCAATGATCGAAGCACAAGTTATTTATGCGCTTGTTCTTGCACTTATCGCTCTTTACGCTAATCCTTTCTTAGGATAATTTTTTATCCTTTTTTCTTTTTTATTTATATAAATTTACCTCTGACACTTTTATTTAGAGTATAAAAACTTT
>JALVTJ010000011.1 GCA_027036005.1 Nautiliaceae bacterium | reverse complement strand
GGTATAACAATGTTTAGTGTTGAGTTTTAAATTTAAAATTCAAAACTAAAAACTTAGAACTCCTCCCTCATCTCTTATCCACTTATCCACCAACATTAAGCCATTCTTCCGCCCTGTTTCTAAGCTCTTCGGGATTGTCAGATGCAAAAAGTCTGATTTTTGTATCTTTTTTTCCTTTCAGATTATAATTATTTTTTATCATTTTAACTATTGCCTGACCGGAATGAATAAGTTTAGCATTTTTAAAATGTTTTTCAAAAGTTTTTGTTAAAAAAGGATAATGGGTACATCCTAAAATAACAATATCGATTTTTTCTTTATCTATATTTTTAAAATACATATCAAAAATTTTATCCGTTATTTCACCTTCGACAAGACCTTCTTCCACCAAAGGCACAAAAAGAGGTGTCGCAATAGCCGTTATATTTTGAAAGCCTTTATTTTTAAGCAAATTTTGATATTTATTTGATTTTATCGTTCTTTTTGTCCCGACAAGCAGGATATTTGAATTTTTATCTTCGTTTTTAAGCGCTTCGACCCCCGCTTCTATAACGCCTAAAACTGGAAAAGGTGCTTCTTTTTTAAGTTCATTAACAGCAACGGCACTGGCGGTATTACAGGCCACTACCAAAAAATTTATATCAAAATTTTTAAGAAATTCCAGTGCTTCAAGAGAATATCTGATAATCGTGCTTTCGTTTTTGTTCCCGTAAGGAACCCTTGCAGTATCTCCATAATAAATTATTTCATCAAAAAGCTTTGTTTTTAATATCTCTTTTGCAACACTTATCCCCCCTATTCCGCTGTCAAAAATTCCGCATTTATTCATTAATTACACTCAAAAATTCCTGATTGTTTTTTGTTTTTAACATTTTTGAATACATAAGCTTCAAAGCTTCAATCTCATCCATTTCGGAAATAATATTTCTTATAGCCCAAACTTTTGCAAGCTCCTCAGGAGTTAAAAGTAGTTCTTCCTTTCTTGTTCCGGATTTAAGCAAATCAATCGCAGGATAAATTCTTCTATCTGCAATTCTGCGGCTTAGCACCGCTTCCATATTTCCAGTTCCTTTAAATTCTTCAAAAATAACCTCATCCATTTTTGAGCCTGTATCAATAAGAGCCGTTGCAATAATTGTAAGGCTTCCTCCCTCTTCTATATTTCTTGCCGCTCCGAAAAATCTTTTCGGCTTATGAAGTGCGTTTGCATCAACTCCACCGCTTAATACTTTACCGCTTGCAGGAGTTACGGTATTATAAGCTCTTGCAAGTCTTGTAATTGAATCAAGTAAAATAACTACATCTTTTCCCATTTCCACCATTCTTTTTGCTTTTTCTATAACAAGCTCCGCTACTCGGACGTGATTTTGCGCAGGTTTATCAAAAGTCGAGCTGAAAACTTCTCCTTTAACGCTTCTTTGCATATCCGTAACTTCTTCTGGTCTTTCATCGACCAATAAAACCATAAGCTCAATTTCGGGATGATTTTTTGTAATTCCATGAGCTATTTCTTTCAAAAATATGGTTTTCCCGCTCCTTGGAGGAGCAACAATAAGCCCTCTTTGACCTTTTCCAATAGGAGCAAACAAATCAAGCACCCTTCCCGTGAGTTTTTTGGGATCGTATTCAAGTTTTATTTTTTCATTCGGATAAAGAGGTGTAAGATTATCAAAAAGAGGCCTTTTTTTGGTCTCTTCCGGCGGACGATAATTTATAGCTTCTATTTTCAAAAGAGCATAATATTTTTCCTGATCCTTAGGAGGTCTTATTTGACCTGTTACTATATCTCCCGTCCTTAGCGCAAATCGTCTAATTTGAGTTTGAGAAACATAAACATCATTTACGGAATTTTCAAAATTCCCTCCTATGCTTCTTAAAAACCCATATCCGTCGGGCATTGTTTCGAGTATTCCGGTAAAAAGCAGATAACCACCCTGTTGCACTTGTGTTTTAAGTATTTCAAACATCAAATCTTGTCTTTTAAATTCCTGCGGATTCTCAACACCCAAATCTTTTGCAATTTCGATAAGTTTATCGGTAGACATACTCATTAGAGTTTCAATAGTATAACCTTCCACAGGTATATGCGTTCTTTGTTTTTTGTTATTTGTTTGCCCATTTTGAGCAACATTTTCGTTTTGACTTTCCATAACTAATTATTCCTTGTAGATAAATTTTGAAGTTTTCAGCAGTAAATTTTGTGCGATTTTAGTTAAATTAATTTTTTTTGTCAAGGTTAAAAGTAATGAATAAGAGAACGAGTAAAGAAGAAATTCCTGGTTTAGAACACAAATCACATTCGATATCTTTGAAATTCTTATAAGTTTTAGTTATAATAGCCGTTATAAAATAAAAAGAGGAGAAAAATGATAACCAAATATCTTGATAAAATTTACACTTTTTTAATCATTAATAAAGAATCAAGCTTTTCAAAAGCCAGTAAAATTCTGGGAATATCTCAGCCTGCGGTAACACAACAAGTAAGAATTTTGGAAAATTATTTGGGAGTTAATCTGTTTGAGAGGAAAAAAAATGGAGTCGTTTTAACAAAAAACGGTCATAATTTTTTGGAAATAGCAAAGGAATTTGAAAGTTTCCTGGATGATTTTGATAAAAAAATAGAAAAATTCAAAAACATCGATATGCCTTTTATAATCGGTGCTTCTCCCACTGTTGGAAATTATAATTTACCTGAATGTATTAAATATTATAAAACGTTGATTAATAAAGATATCAATTTGGTTATAAAAAACAATGACGCTCTTTTAGACGATGTTAAAAATTCTATTATCGATATGGCTTTTGTAACAAAGAAAAAAAATAATTCTTTACATTATGAAGAATGGATTGAAGACGAACTGGTCGTGTTTTCCAATAAACCTCTTCCTACGACCATAGAACTTAAAGATTTGGAAAATTATAAAATGATATGTAGAGAATCCGATTCTTCAACGCGCGAATTTATAAAAAAAGTATTTGAAGAAAAAGAGTTTAACTGTGAAATTTTACATATAATAAGCGTAGTTCATAATTCTACGGCATTAAAATATACCGTAATGAATTCGAATGAACAGGTTGTATCTATTATTTCAAAAATGGTCATTAAAAACGAATTGAAAGAAAGAAAACTTTTTTCTGCTAAAATTAAAGGAATGGATCTAAAAAGAAAAACATATATAGCTTATAAAAACAAAACGAAAGAAATTGAAGCTATTTTAAATTTTATTCATTCATAAATTTTTTATTTCTCGGATTCATTTCAAACGGATTTTTCGGCTTTTCGGGTTTTGGGATTGTTGCCGTTACATTTACGAATAGCGGAGTTTCGTTTTTTGATATTTGTAAAATAGCATCAATAGGGACACTTACAATACTGCCAAAATTTTCTTCTCCAAATCCCGCTTCGAATTCTATGGTGTTTTTTATAATTTTTGCACTTTGGAGCGTATAGTTTGCCAAAGAAAAAAGAATAATGTCTCCAAATGCGCTTGAAATGTGTGTTGGCAAAAGGGGATTAAAAGAAATTTCTTTTGTTACACACAACAAGTCAAACTCTTCTTTTTCGCTCAATAAAAAAGAAAGTATCTCTTTTGCGTGTTTTGCTTTGATATTTCTAAACATTTCAAGATTTTTAATCATTTACAATTCCTTTGAATTCATTAAGCATTTCTTTTACCGTTTCAATGCCCTTTTGCCAGAAATCTTCTTTTTCTATATCAAGTCCGAAAAGTTCTAAAAATTGTTTTTTAGGAGGGATGCTTCCGCCCTGGCTTAAAAAAGTTATGTATTTTTTTTCGAAATTTTCGAAATTTTCTTTATAAAGTTTATAAAGCGTCAATACAAGAAGCTGCGCATATGAATACGAATAACAATAAAACGGGGAATGTATGAAATGCGGAATGTAACTCCACCAGATTTCGTAATTTTTTGTTAAATAAACACTCTCCCCAAACATTTTTCTATTTTCTTCCATCCATATTTGATTGAATCTTTCTTTTGAAATTTCATCTTCACTATGCACTCTTCTTTCGAAATTAGTAAATACGATTTGTCTAAAAAGCGTGGCGAATATGTCTTCGAGTTTAGCTGCATACGTTTCAATAAGCTCTTCTTTATTCAAACTTTTTTTAATTTCTTCAAACAAAAGCATTTCGGCAAAAATACTTGCGGTTTCCGCTGTTGTTAAAGGAGTGTCCTGATTAAGATATCCTACTTTGCGTGAAAGATATTGATGAATTGCATGTCCTAATTCATGAGCGAGCGTAAATACATCTCTTCTTTTGTTTGTATAATTAAGTAATACGTAAGGATGTGCCTCAGGGGTTGCCGAATGTGAAAAAGCCCCGCCTCTTTTACCTTCTTTTGGATATATGTCAATCCATTTTTCCTCGAAAGCTTTTTTTGCTATTTCATAAAACGTATTAGAAAAATTTTTAAAAGAGTTTAAAACCATCTCTTTTGCCTCTTCAAAAGGAATTTCCGGATTTTTGTCTGTAAGTTTTATAGGTGCGTATCTGTCATAATCGTATAATTTGTTATATCCTAAAAGTTCTTTTTTTATATTGTAATATTCAGGCACTATTTGCATATTTTCATTAACGGTGTTTATCAACGCATCAACGCTTTTTTTGCTCACACGATTTGAAAAATGTCTCGGACTTTCCGCCGTTTCATATCCTCTTATTTCCAAATAATCTATTTTCCAGTCTTTTTTTACCTGATTGTAAATAAATCCGAGTAAATCCTGATGAGGTTTTAAACCGTTGGTTAAACTGATTTGCGCTTTTTTTCTTTTATTTCTCTGTGGTGAATAAAGCTTGCTTAATATCTCTTCTTCGCTTAATTTTTCACCTTCGAAAAAGAATTTTAATTGACTTAGTGTTTCATCAAAAAGTCTGGTAAATGCGCTTGAGCTTGTCAAATCCTTTTTCATGAGAATTTTTTCTTCTTTTTCGGATAATTTAAAAGGCGCTTCTTCTTGAAGATGTATTAAGTAATATTTGTAAATTCCGGCATTATCTATGAATTTTTGTTGTTTATCGATAGGCAAGTAGATAAATTCAAGCTCAAACCATATAAGATGTTCTTCCGTTTTGGTTGCAAGTTCTTGAAAAAGAGCAAGCAGGGAGCCTTTTGAAGCGTCTGTCGCAAATTCAAGATAAATATATGTAAGACTTCTTCCTACATTTTCCAAAATATTTTCATATTCCTTCAAAACTTCTATAAATTCATCGCTTGAAAGAGTATATAATCTGTTTTTGTATTTTTTTTCAAAATCTTCCGCTTTAAATTCAGCCTGTTTTAAAAATTCTTCGGCTTCTGGTATAGAATTAAAAAGCGCTTTTAAATCCCAGTTCATTTTATTCCTTTTTTAAACAATTATATCAAAATTTTCTATTTCCATAAATCCTAAAATTGCGTTTATCATTGCCATTTTTTTGAAATATTTTAAATCGCTTATATGAATATTCGCTTCTTTAAGAAAATTTTTATCAATTAATTCTTGACGTTTAGTTCCTTTTAATAAAGGGTATTTCGGAGTTAGCCACTCTTTTTTGTTCCAAAAGGCAAGGTTTGATATAGTCGTATCGGTTACAAGATTGTTTTTGATAAGGATAAACTCATCAAATTGGGTGTAAAGTGAAAAATGTAAAATGAAAAAATTTCGGTTTTTATATTTAAATTTATAATCAAAATTATTGACATCGATTATTTTAAATGTTTTAAATTCTCTTTTTTTTATAGGGAAAAATTCAATATTTTTTATTCCCCATTGATTATAAATGACTCTAACTCTCCACTCTCCATTTTCAATTTTTAATTTATTTATTTTCGATTTTCCACCCAGACACACACTTTGTGTATGTCGGGCAAGTTTTTCCATTTTCCATTTAAAATGTTTTGCCACTTTCTCCATTCTTTTTAAATGATATTCCAAATTTAAAATTTTTCCGTTTTTCATATACATTGTTTCAATAAATTCCATTTTTGCTCCATTGATTAAAAAATATACAATAAAAAAGTTACAAAAATT
Source organism: Nautiliaceae bacterium (assembly GCA_027036005.1). Taxonomy (GTDB): domain Bacteria; phylum Campylobacterota; class Campylobacteria; order Campylobacterales; family Nautiliaceae; genus JALTBU01. The sequence continues at coordinate 43,426 of JALVTJ010000011.1, read as the reverse complement.
TTTTTCTTTGATATAATTATCTCAAAATAAAAAAAGGAGAGCAAATGACAGTTAAAGAATTTTTAGCGGAATGTAAAGAAAAAGAAATTGAATTTATTGATTTTAGATTCACGGATATTAAAGGTGTATGGCATCACGTAGCATATGACATTGAATCTCTTGATGAAGAAGTATTAACAAACGGAATCCCTTTCGATGGAAGTTCTATTCCTGCATGGAAACCTATTAACGATTCGGATATGATTTTAAAACCTGATTTTGAAATTGGAACACATTTTGTAGATCCGTTTACAGCCGATCCTACAATGGTTGTATTTTGCGATGTATATAGCACAGATGGAACTCCATATGAAAAATGCCCTAGGAGCATAGCTAAAAAAGCTCTTAAATATCTTGAAGAGAGCGGAATTGGTGATGCTGCGTATTTCGGACCTGAGAATGAATTTTTCGTATTTGAAAACGTAATTATAAGAGATGAAATTAATTCTCAATGTTATGAAGTGGATTCGGCAGAGGGAGTATGGAACGATTATGCCGATTTCGGAGATGAGCTTAATATCGGACACAGACCGAGAACAAAAGGAGGATATTTTCCGGTAGCTCCGGTTGATTCAATGGTTGATTTAAGAGCCGAAATGGTAAAAGTTTTAAAAGAAATAGGACTTAAAACATTTGTTGTTCATCATGAAGTTGGTCAGGCTCAGGGTGAAATAGGTGTGAGATTCGGAACACTTGTAGAAGCTGCCGATAACGTTCAAAAACTTAAATATGTGGTAAAAATGGTGGCTCATTTAAACGGAAAAACTGCTACATTTATGCCAAAACCTTTATATGGTGATAATGGAAATGGAATGCATACCCATCAATCAATTTGGAAAGACGGTAAAAATTTATTTTATGATCCAAATGGTTATGCAGGACTTAGTGATACTGCAAAAAAATATATTGCTGGTGTATTTGCTCATGCTGATGCAGTTGCCGCATTTACAAATGCGTCTATGAATTCATATAAAAGATTGCAACCAGGATTTGAAGCACCGAATATTTTAGCTTATTCAGCTAAAAACAGAAGCGCAAGTTGTAGAATTCCTTTTGGCGCTAATGAAAAATCAATCAGAACGGAATTTAGATTTCCTGATAGCACAGCAAATCCTTATTTGGCATTTACGGTAATGATGCTTGCGGGACTTGACGGAATTAAAAATAATCTTGAAATTTACGAAGCTGCGAAAGAGCCTTTAAATGAAGATTTGTTTGAATTAAGTTTGGATGAGATTAAAGAAAGAGGAATCAGAACGCTTCCTGCAACATTAAGAGAAGCGATTTATGCTGTTGAAAAAGAGCTCAAAGATCCGAACAGTTTCTTAAAAGTTGTAATGAGCGACGAATTTATTAAAACATATATTGATTATAAATATGAAACCGAAATTATTCCGGTAGAAGGAAGACCTCATCCGTATGAATTTATTACAACATATTCTTGTTAATTTTTAATGAGGAATATAAACTTTGTTTATTAATTCCTCATATTCTTCTTTTACATTGCTATCAATGGTAATACCACCGCCGCTTTTGTAAATGTAGGAATGAGAGATGAGGTATGTGAGATGATGATTTTTTCTAATTTCTTTTTTTTCATCTTTTCTTTTCTCTTCCCTCTCAATATATCTTATTATGACTGCACTATCAAGAAATGATTTTTCGTCTGTTATTCCGAAAATTCCAGTGTAATATCTTCTTTTATAATTTTCGATTTTTTTTATTATTTCAACCGTTTTTTTCTTAGGAGTTCCGCTGATACTCCCGGCAGGAAGCAATTTTAAAATCATTTCAAGCCAGTTTTCACCCCAGTTTTTCGGAAGAGTTGCTTCAATTTCGCTACTAACTTGCAATAAATTTTTCTCTCCGGCTTTGATTTTATCAACAAACCTGAATTTGTTAACCCGAATATTTTTTCCGATAATTCCAAGATCGTTTCTGAGCAAATCTACAATCATTATATGTTCCGCCATTTCTTTTTTATTGGAAAGTATTTTTTCTTTTGCATCGGATATATTTGCGTCAATAGTTCCTTTCATCGGATATGTGTAGATTTTATTATTTTTAATATTAACAAACCTCTCGGGTGAAAAACATACGAATTTATCTTGAAAATAGAGCTTAAAAGGAGCATTAGCTCTTAAATATATTTCAAAAAGATTTAAATTTGTTTCTATTTTGGTAGGAAACGTTAGATTAAGCAAATATGTATTTCCCTTTTTTATTTCTTCAATAACTTTATCAAAAGCATTTTTATATTTTTCAAATGGTATGGGGTATTTTTTTAGGTAAATTGGTGTATTGGTGTATTGGTGTATTGGCATATTTGTATATTTAGGGAAAGAAAAATATATATTTTTTAAGTTTTTAACATTTTCAATAAAAATATTCCCGTCAAAATCTATTAAGAAAAACTTTAAGTTTTCACTCTTCACTTTTCACTTTCAATTAAGTATTTAAGTATTCCCATTCTCACTGCCACTCCGTTTTTTACTTGTGTAAGAACAAGACATCTTTCATCCGCTAATACTTCATCGCTTATGTCTATATTTCTATGAACTGGCCCCGGGTGCATAATTAAAATGTCTTTATCTTTAATCAAATCTTTTGTGATTTGGAAATTAGCCGCATAATCTTTAAGAGACGAAAAAGTCGGTTGCGAATGTCTTTCGGTTTGGGTTCTAAGAGCAATAACGGCATCAGCCCATTTAATTGCTTCTTTTAAGTTGTATGTTGAAGGAATTTCAGTTTTTGGTAAAAAGTGTGGAGGGGCTACTAACAAAATTTTTGCACCGAATCTCGTAAAAAGTTCAATATCTGAATTTGCAACTCGGCTGTTTTTAATATCTCCTACTATCGCTATTTTTTTTCCTTCCAATCTTCCCCATTTTTGCATTAAAGTAAACAGATCCAAAAGTCCTTGCGTGGGATGTTGATGCGCACCGTCTCCTGCGTTTATAATGGAGCAGTTGACATATTTCGAGAGAATTTTCGGAACCCCGGCTCGGTTGTGTCTAAGGATTATTGCACTTGGACCCATTGCATCAAGATTTGCCGCAGTATCAAAAAGCGTTTCGCCTTTGGCTGTTGAACTTCTTGCCACATCCAGATTTACTACATCGCCTCCTAATCTTTTTGCCGCAATTTCAAAAGAGCTTCTTGTTCTTGTGGAATTTTCGAAAAATACATTAATAATAAGCTTGCCTTTTAAATCATCCCTTTTTTTTTCGTCAAGATAATTTTTAGCATATGAGAAAATTTGTAATATTTCATTTCTTTTTAAATCTTTTGTATGGGTTAAATGTTTTGACATTTAAATCCTTTTTTGTATAATTTTACTATATCTAAACAAAAAAGGAGAAAAAATGAGCTTTGGTTTAATTGTTGGTGTAAGCTTCGGTATTGCTGTGATTTTTATAGCGTTAGTTTATTATTTTATGGTAAATGCCAAACCGGAATAATTATTTTTTAAGTTTTAAATACAACCGTAGAGGCGGGTCATACCCTTCTACTGTTTTTGTTTGCGATTTGTTCAAAAACCTTTCTAAACTCTCACCTTCGATCCATTGGGTTTTGCGCTGTTCGTTTGTTGTTGTATATCTTTTGCCTATGAATTCTATCTCTTTAAACCCTGCTCTTTCAATCCAATTATAAAGAGCTTTTAAAGTAGGAATAAAATAGACGTTTTTCATTTTCGCATAACGCATAGGAGATAAAACATATTCACCGCTTCCTTCAATAATTAACGTATCTAAAATTACTTCTCCGTTTTTTTTAAGCCCAGTTTTTAATTCTTTTAACATATCTATCGGATCACGCCTGTGATATAAAACACCCATACAAAAAATAACATCGAATTTTTTTTCGTAAAAGGGTATATGCTCAACCCCAAGAAGTTTATATTCTATATTACTTTTAATAAATGAATTTATAAATTCGAATTGAAGATTAAAAAGCGCACTCGGATCAAACCCGGTGATGCTTTTTGGATTAAATTGCAGCATTCTAAACATATGATAACCGTTGTTGCATCCGACATCAAGAATATCTTTGTTTTTTAAATTCAAGAAATGTTTTATAGTGTTCCATTTTATATAACTTTTCCATTCGCTATCAATAAATAAATCATTTATTTTAAAAGGACCTTTTCTCCATGGAATAAGCATTTTTGCTAATTCTAAAATTTCAGGATTTTCATGAGTTTCAATTTCGATAATATCATTTGATTTTACACTTTTTACTTTTAATTCTTTATTTTTAAACTTTTTTAGTTTAAGATATATCGGTTTAATGTTTTTCCATTCAAACCATTTTTGCCGCTCATTCAAAATTTTTTCTATATTCAATATTGTCCTTTAAGGTATATTTTAGTTATTAGTATATTTGTTATTGGTATATTGGATTAAATGACAAATATACCAATACACCAATTACAATAATGTTAATTACAATCAAGACAGGTTTGCTTTTGTTTTTTTAATGTATACGGATTGACTTTAAAATTATAAAAATTATCGTTGCATTTGTAATAATAAACTCCATATAAATCGTAATTTTCTTCACAATCAGGGTAAGCTTTTAGAGAAATTCCCGTTTTATTTACACAGCCAAGAAAAAAAAATGGTATTATTAAGAAAATATATTTCATTACTAACCTTTTTGGAAATTATATCAAAGGATAAAAATGAACGTTAAAAAAGTATTGGAATATTTCAAAAAAATTACGAAAATTCCTCATTGCAGCGGAGACACTGAAAAATTGAGAAAATTTTTAGTTGAATATGCAAAATCAAAAGGTTTTGAGCCTCTTTGCGATGAAGCGGGCAATATATTAATAAGTCCAAAAAATCCCAAAATTTGTCTTCAAGCCCATATCGATATGGTATGTGTAGGAAACGCTCCTGATATTGAAATTATTGAAGAAAACGGCTGGCTTAAAGCAAAAAATTCATCTCTTGGTGCTGATAACTCAATAGGCGTTGCTATGATGATCTATTTTATGGAAAAATACAAAAGCATAGAATATTTATTTACAAACGACGAAGAAATAGGACTTATAGGTGCCAAAAATCTGAAACTAAAAATCCAATCTCCTTATTTGTTAAATCTTGATAGCGAAAATGACAAAGAAATATTAATAGGCTGTGCAGGAGGAGTGGATATAAAAATAAAATTTCCTTTAAAAAAGGAAAAAATAAAAGGAATTCTTGGAAAAGTGAGTGTTGAAAACCTCCCCGGCGGACACAGCGGGGTTGATATCGACAAAAACATTCCCAATGCAATAATAGAACTTATTCATAAAATAGATTCTTTGGCTTTTATAAAGGGGGGGGAGAGAACAAATTCAATTCCTTCTAACGCTTATGCCTTAGAGGTTTTCGAAGGCAAAGAAGAAATTGAAATTTATGACAATGAATATTTGAAATTTTTGAGAAAAATTCCCCATGGAGTATTGGAATACGATTTTGAATTTAAAATTCCGAAAAAATCTGTAAATTTTGCTATGATAGAAGAAAATAATATAATTTTAAGTGCAAGAGCAAATTCCAAAGAAGGTTTGCAAGAACTTAAAGAATATATTAAAATGAAAACACTCGGTTGTGAAATATGTTTTGAAAATGAATATCCGGCATGGCAGAAAGAAAAAAGCCCTTTTGCCATAAAACTTCAAAAAATATCTAAAGCAAAACTAAATATAATTCATGCGGGGCTTGAATGTGCCGTTTTGAAAGAAAAATTTCCAAAAGTTGCAATGGCGAGTTTCGGACCGTTAATTGAAAATCCGCATTCGATAAGAGAGAGGGTAAATATAAATTCTATTAAAAACGTTATCGAAACAGTTGAAAGATTGATAAATCAAATTTAAGGAGATTAAATGCCGATTATTGAAGGAATTGTAAAATTCAAAAGAGAAGATTTCGAAAGAGACAAAGAATTTTTTCAAGGTCTTAAAAAAGGTCAAAAACCCCATACGTTTTATGTAGGTTGTAGTGATAGCAGGGTGGTGCCAAATTTAATTACAAAAACTATTCCCGGCGAGCTTTTTGTTGTAAGAAATATTGCAAATGTTATTCCGCCTTTTGATAGAAATGATTCAACATATAAATGCACGGCTTCTATTTTGGAATATGCGGTTAAATATCTTGAAGTTAAAAACATAGTTGTTTGCGGACACAGCAATTGCGGAGGATTAAAGGCTCTTTTTTATCCGGAAGAAAAGCTTAAAACTTTGCCTATTGTAAATAAATGGCTGGATTTGATAAAAGATTTAAAACAAAAAGTAAAAGACATTGAAGATGCAGCTTTAAGAGAATGGGAAATAGAACAATTAAATGTTGTCCGTCAACTTGAAAATCTTTTAAGTTATGATTTTGTAAGGGAAAAGTTTGAAAAAGGTAAAATTAATCTTTATGGATGGTATTATATAATCGAAAGTGGAGAAGTTTATAATTATAATTTCGAAACGAAAGAATTTGAGCTTATAAACTGATTATTTGGAATTTTGTATAAAATAAGAATTAATTCCTTCAACTATACCTTTTGCAAGAAATCTCTGATAGCGAGGATCAAAAAGTCTTCTTGCTTCCATAGGATTTGTTAAAAATCCGGTTTCTATTAAAATAGCAGGCATTTGTGTTCCTACCAATACCCAAAAAGGAGCGGGACGCACACCTCCATCAACCACATCTTTATAATGTTTTCTAAGTTCTTTTAAAATATCGCTTTGAACATTTATAGCTAATTTGTCAGAAGAGATTATTCTATCCTTATTTAAAAATCCCAAAATTACTCTTTGATCAAGATAATTAAGTCCTTTTATTCCTTTATTTTCAAGTTTTGCAACTCTCATTGCTCTTTGGCTTCTTGCAGGAGATAGAAAAAATGTTTCTACTCCGTGAGGATATTTTATATGATGAGGAGAAATATTACAATGAATCGAAATAAATAAATCCGCATGTTTTTCATTAGCAAAATGTGTTCTCCATTGAAGTGGTCTGAAAATATCTTTTGTGCGTGTAAGATAAACAATATAACCTTCTTTTTTTAGATAATATGCTACATATTTGGCAATTTGTAATACTGCAACTTTTTCTTCTCTTCCACCAATACCAATACCTCCACTATCTTTCCCTCCGTGTCCCGGGTCTATTACAATAATTTTTCTTCTTGCAAATAAGAGAGGTGTTTTTTTTCTATTTTTTATTAAAAAATTTGTTTTTTTGTTATTTAAAGAAAAAATCAGAAGATTTTTTTGTCTTTTAACGAAAAGTTTTATAGGCTTTTTTGAATAATAAACAATTCGAACGATTTTTTTATTAAATTGTGCAATTTTTAAATTTATATATCCTATTTTTTTAAATACATATCTTTGTGGTAATATTGCATATTTTAAATCTATTACTTTTTTGTATAATTTTTTTGTGTTTAAATTAAAAATTTTGTAATTTGTATTTGTTTTTATTTTCAAAGGATTAAAGGATATAATTTTTATATATTCATTAGATTTTATGTTAATTTTTATTTTATAATGACGTATCTGATTTAAATGATTTTTAGAGGTTTTTTTTAAAAGCTTATTCAGTTTGTTTTTATAATCGTTTACATTGAAATGTAAATATTGACCACATATAATCAATTCTTTTAAAGCTTTGATTTCTTTATTTGTATTATTATCGAGGATTGCCGATATATACATTCGTTGGTTATTATAATAATCCTGATATGCTGTATTGAAATTTTTCGTATTACAGGCATTTAGAGACATTGATAAAGAAAAAAGAAAAAGCAAAAAGGGCAAAGACAGGGAAAAGAAATAATATAAGTTTTTAAATATTGAATTTTGAATATTGAGTATTGAGTATTTCATTTAAGGCTTTCAAATCCTTTTTTAAGCTCTTCTATAAGATCTTTTACATGAATAAGTTTATCTGTTTTATAAGCATACGCTCCACTGAAAAAAAGTCCCCATTTTTTTTCGCCCATATATCCGTCTGCTAATCTGTCCGCAATACAGTATCCAACTTTTTTTGCTTCTTCGCCTCTGTGGCATGGGAAAACACAATTTGAAATACATTTAATCGCAAGACCTTGCCTTTTTTCCACTTTTTCTATTAAATTAGTCCTTATGCCTCTTGCAGGATAGCCTACCGGCGATTTCATTAAAATAATATCCTCTTTTGTTGCATTTAAGAGAACATTTTTCCATTCATCACTTGCATCGCATTCATATGTCAGAGCGAATCTAGTTCCTATTTGAACGCCATTTGCTCCGAGGGAAAGGAATTTTTTAATGTCCTTTGCATCCCATATTCCTCCTGCCGCTATTATAGGAATGGTTTTATCCCATTTGTCGACTTCTTCCCTGACATCCGGAATTAAGTTTTCAAGCTGATTCTCTTCTTTAAAACAGTCTTCATATTTAAATCCTTGATGACCTCCGCTTAAAGGACCTTCTACTATAACAGCATCAGGAATTTTTTTGTATCGTTTTTCCCATCTTTTTGCAATAAGCCTAAATGCTCTTCCGGTTGAAACTATCGGAATTAATGCAACATCCGGAAAATTTTTGGTGAATTCAGGCATATCCATAGGAAGACCGGCTCCTGTTATAATCATATCGGCTCCGGCTTCGCACGAATCTCTAACAACCCTGCCGTAATCGTTTATGGCATATAATACATTTGCACCAAGAGGTGCATCACCACAAATTTTTCTTGCGTTTTCGAAAATTTTAAAAAGAGCTTGTTTATTATAAAAATTCTCTTCTAAAAGAGGTCTTCCCTCAACAAGTTTTTTAGAATATTTTTTGTTTTCGTAATATCCTGTTCCTACCGTGCTTATTATTCCAAGTCCGCCTTCTTTACTGACATTCCCGGCTAATCTATCCCAGCTTATTCCAAGTCCCATTCCGCCTTGAAAAATAGGATATTTAATTATATGTTTGCCTATTTTTAGAGGTTTTATACCTTCACCCATTTGTAACTCCGTTTATTTAATTTTTACTTTGGCAAATCTTCTTTTGCCTATTTGCAATATATATTCTTTACCGCTTTGAAGTTCCATATCCTGAGAAGATATTTTTTCTTGGTTTATTTTTACGCCCCCGCCTTTTATATGTCTTCTCGCTTCACTTTTTGAATTTGCCAGATTGGTTTTAACCAACGCATCCACAATGTTTATAGGTTCAAATTCAAACTCAGGCATATCATCCGGTAATTTGTTTTGTTTGTGTATTTTATCAAAATGTTCTTTTGCTTTTTCGCCTGCACCTTTTCCGTGAAATCTATCAACAATTTCAATTGCCAGTAGTTCTTTAATCTCTTTTGGATTACGTCCTTTTTGAGCTTCAACTTTTAGTTTTTCTATCTCTTCAAGTGATTTTTCGCTTAATAGTTCATACCAATTCCACATAAGCTCGTCCGAGATTGAAAGAACTTTTGCAAATATTGTATTTGCATCTTCCGTTATACCTATATAATTTCCCAAAGATTTGCTCATTTTATTTATTCCGTCAAGTCCTACCAAAAGAGGCATCATAATAACGCTTTGTTCTTTTCCTATATTATAAACTTTTTGAAGCTGTCTTCCCATTAAAAGATTAAATTTTTGATCCGTTCCGCCTATTTCTATATCGCATTTAAGTGCAACACTGTCATATCCTTGAAGGAGAGGATAAATAAATTCGCTTATTGCAATAGGGGTATTTGATTTAAAACGTTTTTCAAAATCATCTCTTTCAAGCATTCTCGCAACCGTATAAGTAGTAGTAAGTTCAAGCAATCCCGCTGCTCCAAGAGCATTTAGCCATTTTGAATTGAATACGATATCCGTTAGTACAGGATCTAAAATTTTAAATACCTGTTCTTTGTAAGTTTGGGCATTTTTAACCACTTCTTCGGGAGTTAACATTTTTCTGGTTTTGCTTTTTCCACTCGGATCACCTATTTGAGCAGTAAAATCACCGATTAAAAACTGCACTCTCGCTCCGTATTTTTGAAAGGTTTTTAACTTTTGCAGCAAAACGGTATGTCCTAAATGCAAATCGGGAGCAGTCGGATCAAAACCTGCTTTTATTGTAAATCTTTTACCTGTTTTAAAAAAATTTTTAACCATATCTTCAATTTTTTCAAGTCCTATTATTTCGCTTGTCCCTCTTTGAATTTCTTTGAGTGCTGTTTTTATTTTCTCGCTCATAATTCTCCTTTAATTTATATATAATCCCTTTACGCATTCGCCCATTTACTCGTTTACTCATTCACCAGTTATATGCGTCTTTTTTTGAAACAAATTCTATAACATTATAGTTTTTATTTAATTTTCCTTTTATCATATCATATTTTTTCTTATCGAATTCAATTTCTATTTTGCAATTATTCGAATCGTTTCCCAAATTGATCGAATGTATAAAAATACCCATTTTTGTTAAAAACGATATGAATTTTGCCAATTCGCCTTTTTTGTTTTGCAGTGATACCACTAATAAATATCTGTTTTGTTCATTAAAAATCCATTTTACAAAAACGGCTTTTTTTAGTTTTTTTTCGGCATTATTACAAAATCTGTGATGAATTTCAACTTCTTTTTTATCCAAAATTCCAAGTATTTTATCTCCGAATTTGGGATGACAGCAATAATTAAAACGTATATCATTTATAGGTTTGTTACTTAATATTTTGATATTTCCGAAGATATATTCTTTTAATTTTGTTTTTTTCAAATAAATTAAATTCCTTTTTTTTATTGTTATTGTGATTTTTTTAATAACATCTTTTAAAAATGTTTCGTCATCAACAATTTTCGGAATATTTTCGCATAAATCATTGGCTTTTATCAACGCTCTTATTTTTAGTTCATTGAGATCAAATATTGTGCTTAATATAGCCAGTGCGAGTTTTCTGTTTATCTCTTTTTCTTTTTGTCTGCAAATTTTTCTTTGTTCGTATTTTGCTTTTGCCGTTTTTAGAGCATTTATCCAGCTGCATCTAGGAATAATTTCATTACCAGTGATAATTTTGACAATATCTCCCGTTTTTAATTGATGAAGCAAAGAGACCTTTTCCTTATTAACTAAGGCTTCGACCGCTTTATTTCCGATATCGGAGTGAATTGCATAAGCAAAATCGAGTGCGCTTGCGCCTCTTGGAAGTGTAACTGTATCAAATGAAGGCGTATAAACAACAATATCCTCGCTAAACAAATCGTTTTTTGCAAGTTCGTAAAAATCATTTACATTTTCGTCAAATTGCATATTTTCCAGCCATTTTATATTCGGCATTGCAGTATTTAGTTTATATTTCCAGTGTGCTGCTATTCCAAATTTAGCATTTTTATCCATATCAAACGTTCTTATTTGAACTTCAATAATTGAATTTTTGTCATAAACAGTAGTGTGTATTGTCTGGTATCCGTTTTCTTTGGGAATTGCAATATAATCTTTAAATCTCGATATTAACGGTCTGAAATTTAAATGAACAAGTCCAAGAACTTCATAACAATTTATCGGTTTTTGAACAATAATTCTTATGGCTAAAAGATCTAAAACTTCTTCTATGGATATACCTTTTCTTTGCATTTTCAAATATGTGGAATAATAGTGTTTAATTCGAGATTTTATTTCAAATTCATCTTTTAAAAAACCGTTTGATAAAAGAAGATTTTCAATTTTTTGTGTCATTTCGTTGAGTTTTAAAAAAAATTCTTTTTTGTGTTTTTGTATATATTCGTCAATTTGTGTATATTCTTCCGGAAGTAAATATTTAAAAGCCAAATCTTCCAAAAGATTTTTTATTGTGGAAATTCCAAGTCTATGTGCAATAGGTGCGTAAACCACAAGTGTTTCTTCTGCTATTCTTTTTTGTTTGTAAGGTGGCAAAGCCGAAAGGGTTAGCATATTATGCAGTCTATCGCATAGCTTAATCAATAAAACCCTGACGTCTTTTATAGATGCGGTTAACATTTTTCTAAAAGTAAGAGCCGATTTTGTAAGTGCCTCATTAGAATAAGAAGGAATTAAGGAATTTCCTCTTATCTCCACTATTTTTGTGAGTCCTTCTACAAGATTTGCAACGCTTTCGCCGAATTTATCTTTTATATAATAAATGGTATAGGAGGTATCCTCTACAACATCATGTAAAATTGCAGCAGCAATTATGTCTTCGTCTTTATTAAAAAAACTTGTAATAACAGCGACCAAAATCGGATGTATTACATATTCTTCCCCGCTTTTTCTTTTTTGTCCTTTGTGTGCTTTTATTGCAAAATCAAGTGCTTTTGTTATTTTAGGAGTATCAATTTGGGAAAGAAGCAAAGAAGAAGCTTCATTTACCGTTTGTATTTTTTTTATTTTTTCAAGTAAAGAATTAAAATCCGTCAAATTTCATTAACCTTGATTAAACCTTCGGCTATTTCCAAAACGGCGATTTCGGTTAATTGCATATGTTTTTTAGGTAAGTCTATAAGAGGTTTTGCTCCGTTTAAGAGTTCTTTTACTCTTTTTGAAACGGCCTGAGCCAAAAGATATCTGTCATAATTTACTCTTTCGAGCGCTTTTGCATTTATTTTTTCTATTCTCACTTTTGTCCTTTTTTGATGAAATTATAACAAAAAGTATTAGAGGTATTAAGGGTATTAATAAAGAAAGTATAACCTTTACAACTTTTAATACTTCTACAACTTCTAATACCTTTACAACTTTTCTTACTTATTTAACAATCGAATATTTAGCGTCTTTTTCGTTTTTTAGAATTTTAAGAAGATTTCCTTTTTCGAACATATTGCATACGATAATAGGAAGTTTGTTTTCTTTTGCAAGTGCAATTGCAGTATCGTCCATAACTTTTATATTGTCTTTTAACGCTTCGTCATAACTTAGTTTTTTAAGAAGTTTTGCATCCAAATATTTATTGGGATCTTTATCGTAAATTCCGTTTACTTTCGTTGCTTTGATAATTGTGCTTGCGCCAATTTCGCTTGCTCTAAGAACTCCTGCCGTATCGGTTGTGAAAAAAGGATTTCCGGTTCCTGCCGCAAAAATGACAACTCTTCCTTTTTCAAGGTGTCTTATTGCACGTCGGACTATAAAATTTTCTGCTATCTCTTCCATTTTTATAGCGCTTTGAACTCTTACTTGAAGCCCGTCGTTTTCCAAAGCTTCTTGCATTGCAACAGCATTTATTACCGTTGCAAGCATACCCATATAATCTCCGCTTGTGCGTTTAATAATTCCGTCTTTTGCAGCGCTTACGCCTCTTATAAAATTGCCTCCCCCTATGACAATGGCAATTTCAAATCCCTCTAAAATCACTTCTTTTATTTCATTTGCCAAATACTGTAATATTTTTGTATTAATGCCAAACCCGTCTTCACCGGCCAAAGCTTCGCCTGAAAATTTTATTAAAATTCTGTTTTTTTGCTTTTTCATTGTAGGCCTTTTTAAAGAAGTATTTTATCATAAAAATTTATTTTAATCTAATTACTTTTAATGGGTTAATAGGATACTCTTTGTAAGTAATTTCAAATTCAAGCGTATTTTTTACCCTCGCTATAATTTGACCCTTTTTTACATAAAATCCTTTTTTCAAAATCGGGGAAATTTTACTCAAATTCGCATATATACTAAATAAATCATGTTTGTGTTTAATAATTATGATTTTTTTATCGTCATTATTCCCTATGTAAATAATTTTTCCATTGAAAATGGCTTTAACGACACTGTTTTGTTTATATGGTTTGATTGTAATTGAAGTATTGTAAATTCTAATATGATAAACAGGATCAATATATGAGCCGAAATATTTAATAATTTTTCCTTTGAGTGGGGGAATGGTTTTAGGACCGTAATAAGAAGCGATTTTGGGGCGGTAATATATAGAGCCTACCTTTCTTACTTTTATATTATTGGAAGGTTTAAAATTTTCAGAAATTTGAAAAGTTCTTTTTTTCTTTTTGATGATTTTTAATTTAGCTAACTGGTTTTGAAGAAATTCTTGTTTTTTTAATAATTTTTCCAATTTTTCTTTATAGACTAATTTTTCTTTATTAAGTTCGTTTAATTCTTGTTTTTGTTCTTTTAAAAGTTTTGCTAATTGAATTTTTTTTTCGATTAATTCTTTTTGCTGTGACGAAATTTTATTAATTTTTTTGTTTATTTGATTTATTTGGGAAATAATTTGTCTGTTTTGTTTTATTAAATTGTTGATTTTTTCAGAGTATTTTTCGAGAATTTTATTTGTTATTTCTTTATTGATCAAATTGTTTATGTTTTGTGGTTTTAGCAACGTATTAAAATAATTTTCAGAAATAAAATTTGTTATTTGATTTTGAATATTTTTTGCTTTTAATTGGTATCCTTTTTTCAAATCTATTAGATTTGAAAGGATTTTATTCGAATTAAGTAATTTTTTGTTTAAAGTGTCGATTTGTTTGTTAAGGATCGTAATTTTATTGTTTAAATTTTGAAGAATATTTTGCTTTTGAACTATTTTTTTTGCGAGAAAATCAAGTTTTTCATTCATTTTTGAAATATATGTTTTATTTTGATTTAATTTTATCTTAGTTGTATTTATATTTGAAGCAAAGCTTAAAACGGCAAGAAAAATAATTAAATATTTATAAATCATTTTTTTCCTATTATCACTAATATTGAAGATATAAACGAAATTAAGAAGCTAACTAAAATCAAAATAAAAAATTCTTTTATAAAATCTACTTTAAAATCGATATTAAGCTCATTAATAATATTTATATAAAGTGCGGAATTTATTATAAAATAAACAATTACAAATGTAAAAATTAAAGCAATAATAGAATCTAAAAAAGCTATTTTGAAAAGCGCCGCACCCCTGAACCAAAAAGGAGCACCGAAAAGCTCCATAATATACATTCTTTCGTTATGCAGTAATTTCCACACTTCAAGCTGTTTTAATATAAGTAAAAAGCCCAAAACGGCTATTAAAATCATAAATGTTTTAGTTACTATTTTCAAAAGCATCAATAAATTATAAATTTTGGTTTGAGAGTTTGATTTTGTCATAATTTTTTTTACAAAAGAAAAGCTTTTCAATTTTTTTTGAATTGAACTTAATTCGTCGGGAGAAGGAAGAATATTTAATCTCAATTTATAAAAATAAGGCATTTTTATATTTGAAAAATCTATATTTTTATATTTTTGTTTGAGTTTTTTTATTTCATTGTTTATGTCAATAGGTTCTATTTTTTTAATTTCTTTAAGAGGAAGAGATTTTATTTTCGAAGAACTAACAATAACAATGGAATAATTATCGGTAATATTTTGTTGATATTTATATAAAATACCCGAAAAAATTCTGAATAAAAAAATACTCAGCATTATGGATATCAGTGCCAAAATAAGTGTTATATGACTTTTAAGCGAGTTCATATATCTTGCCTTTTTCTATATGTAATTGTTTAAAATTAATATTAAAATGCTTAGGAATAGAATGTGAAGCTATAATGATGGTAATGCCTTTTTCATTTGCTTTTTTAAACAAATCCATAACAAGAGATGCCGAATATTCATCAAGCCCAGAAATTGGCTCATCCGCCAAAATCATAACGGGATTGTGAATAGTGGCTCTTGCAATTGCCGCTCTTTGTTGTTCTCCTCCGCTTAGCTCTTCTGGGAATTTATCTGCTTTGTGAGAGAGGTTTACTTTGCTTAAATATTGTATTGCAAGATCTTCGGCAATATTTTTTTCAATACCGGCTATTAAAAGAGGAAGCGTTACGTTTTTTAAAATACTCCATTCTGGAATCAATTTAAAATCCTGAAACACAATTCCCAGATGTCTTCTAAGAAGAGAAATTTTCGATTTACTTATTTTACTTAAATTAAACTCTCCTATATATAAATCCCCACTTGAAGGTTTAATTTCTCCGTATAGAGTTTTTATAACGGTTGTTTTACCGCTTCCGCTAACCCCGGTTAAAAATACAAAATCGCCATTTTCAACGGAAAAAGAAGAAGATGATATTATTTTTGCTCTATCATAGCTTATCGAAAGATTTTTAGCCAAAATAATTTTACCCATCAAACAGCCTTTTTAATTTAATATGTGCCAAAAAATTATCTTTAACCGGGGCAGGCGGTTTAAAATAATAAGGTTTTTTATTATTTACAATATAAATATGTTCCGGTTTATTAAAATTGCCTATGGTGGCTTTAATTAATTCGTTATTTTCATCGATTTTAAAGATTTTTTCGAAATGAATAACAAAATTATCGTATATTTTGGGTTCAAAATCAATGTTTTTGAGTTTTTTTTCAAATGAAAAATCAAAATCTTGGTTTATTTGTGGTGATTCTTCAAGGCAAAATAGATATAAATCGTATATATTTTTTCCCTGATTTATCCATCTTTGTTCGTATTTGCTTATTATTTCATAAGGAATGTTTTTTTTAATTTCAATTTGAGCGTTTTTGAAATTCAAAAATTCTTTTAAAGAATAAGAGAAATAGTTCTCGCTATCAGTTCTTAAATGTAAAAAGCCGTTTTTTTGTAAAACTCTTTGGGCTTCTTCCAAAAAATTTTCATTAATAACGCGTCTATGGGGTTTTTTATCCCATGGGACAGGAAAATGGACATAAATGCTATGAAGAGAATTTGATGGAATTTTGCTAAGGATAATTCTTGCATCATGATTTATGATTTTTATGTTTTTTATTTTTTCTTGTTCTATTCGTTTTAATACCTGCTCGATTGAAGGTTTGTGAATTTCTATACCGAGTATGTTTTTATCCGGATATTTTTTTGCTAAATGCAAAAGATGTCTTCCGCTTCCAAAACCTATTTCGACAATATCCGTTTTATTTAGATCGTCCGCAATATCAAGCAGATTTTTATCGGGAAGTTTTTCTTTTATTCCGGATATATTTTCAAAGACGATATTCGCATCGTTTAATTTTACAAACGCAAGATAGGCTTTTTTTATTTCGCTTATTAAAGGACGCGTGATTTTGTCGTATTTTATTAAATATCCTTTTTGTTTTTTTTTAATTTCAATAAAAAATTTGCTAATATTCGTTTTAACCGCAATCAAATGTTCTGCTTTGAATAAAAATTCAACTTCGCTGATTTTGAGGGGAAAAGAAAAATCTTTTAAATTGTCTATGAGAATATGGGGCATTAATTAACCTCTATAACCGCCGGTTTATTTGAAATAAGACCGTATTTGTCTATTTCATAAATTTTATATTTATATGAATATTTCGGATTTATTGTATCTGTAAATCTGTTTGAATCGGCAATGAATTTTTTTGTGTTTGATTTAAAAAGAGATTTACTTTCTTTTCGAACAATTAAATATTTAACCGCCCTGTTATCGGGAGACGTAAAGATAAACTCGATCGTATTTCCCATTCTGTTTGTAGAAACAATCGGTGTTGATGGCTTAGGAAGTGTTTGTCCCATTACAACGGGGGTATCGCTTAAAAGAGATTCCGTGCCGTGTTTTGAAACGGCTGTTACTTTGTAATATCTTGTAAAACCGTCTTTATTAATATGATCTATAAAAACCGTAGAATTTGTTTTTTTATAAAAAGTAAATGATCCGTTATCGGGAATGTCAGAAATATAGATTTTATAATAAACGGCGTTAGGCACAGGTGAAAAAGTTAATTTTATTTTTTTAGGAAGATCGGTTGAAGCGTTTATTTTTAAAATAACAGGTGGTTTAGGATATGTTGAAACAACCAATGGAGTTGAAGGGAAAGATTTGATTCCATCAAAAGTTACAGCAATAATTCTGTATTTGTAAATTTTTCCATCTTCCAGACCTTTATCGATATATTCGACATTCAATCTCGGACTTATTGTCGCTAAATTTTCCCATTTAGTTGTTTTATTGTTATATCTTTGGATAATGTATTTGCATACTCTTTCATTAGGATGAGGTCTGAAAATTATTTTCACTTCCCCTTTTGTCAGCGGTTTTGCTTCAAGCGGAACAACCGGTTGAAGTTTCGGAAGTGTTGCTTGGGTTACTTCTTTTGCAAGAGAAGGTATGCCATTTTTATCAAATGTCGCTATTTTATATTTATATATGTGCCCCGGTTTAAGATCAGTATCCACATAAATCGATTTATAAGGATTTTTAATAGTAGCTATTTGTTGCCATTTGTTATTTTTCGCATTAAATCTTTGTATATAATATCCTTTCATTTGCGGAACAACGCTCCAAAAAAGCGCTATTGCGTTTCTATCTGGATATGCTTTGAATTTTTTAACCGTAGGCAGATTCGGATTTGAAGTAGGTGCGGGTTTATTCAGGGTTGCACAACCGCTCAAAATCAGTAAAGCAATTAGAGATATAATCGATTTTTTCATATTCATATCCTTTTAGCAAGTTTTTAAAATCATCAAATAACGGTGCTATTATACTAAGTTTTTTGCCGTTTGGATGAGTGAAATAAATCTCTTTTGCATGAAGCATGACTCTTAGAATATTTTGTTTTTTTGCTCCGTAAGTTTTGTCTCCCAAAATATACCTGCCGAGCGAATGCAAATGAACTCTTATCTGATGTGTTCTACCGGTATATAGTTTTGCCGCTCCTAAATTTTTTTCAATCGGAACAAAAAGCGTTTTTGCTTCTTTGCCGTTTTTAATTATTGCCATTTTGAGCCTGTTTTTCGGATTTCTTCCAATTGGTTTATCAACACATATCGGCTTTTTTAACGGAATGTTTGTAAGAAACAAATAATACCTTCCCATACTTTTGTCTTTTAACTGTTCGGATAAAAACCGATGCGTTTTATTGTTTTTGGCGATAACCAAAGCTCCGCTCGTCTCTTTATCAATTCTGTGAACAATTCCAAATCTCTCTTCTCCAGCTATGGTAGAAAGAGCAAAGCCTTTTTGTTTGAGCCATTCGACAAGTGTAGCTTCTTTTACGCTTGCAGCTGGATGAACAACAATTCCGGGCGGTTTGTTTATTACCAGCAAATCATCGTCTTCATAAAGAATTGGAATGTTAAAATCTGCTTTTTTATACTTTTTTAATTGAGGTTTTGGCGTTTCATATTCGATTATATCACCGGTTTTTAATTTAATTCCGCCTTTTGAAGCTATTATTGAATTTATTTTGACCAAACCTTTTTTAATTAACTGCTCTATTTGGTTTCTTGAAATATTAAGCTTTTGAACTAAAAATTTATCAAGTCTTTCGTTTTTGTCGGCAATAAATTTCTTGGTAATATGTTTCATTGTTTTTTTAATTTATTATAGCAAAATTTGAGTGTTACATAACAAAATGAAACACGGAATTGTTATATTTTTATCTTTGTAGTTATTGTGTTTATAAAATCTTGATTTAATCAGTCTCTCTATTTTTACTTTTTCGTTATTTAGGTATTTTTCCTCTTTTATTTTCTTTTTTGGTATAATAAATAAAAAAAATGGAGTATAATGAATAATTTTTTAGATGAATTAAACCCCTCCCAGAAAAAAGCGGCAACACATATTGATGGAGCTTTACTAATACTTGCAGGAGCGGGCAGCGGAAAAACCAAAACAATTACCACAAGGCTTGCTTATTTGCTCTCTCTTGGAATTGATCCGGCAAACACGCTGACACTAACATTTACCAACAAAGCGGCAAGCGAAATGAGAGAGAGGGCTTTAAATATGATAAACAATGAAACTCCTCACCCTCCCCTGCTTCTTACATTCCACAAATTCGGACTTATTTTTTTAAAACTTAATATTCATTTCTTAAACAGGGAAAATAATTTCGTAATTATTGATGTAGACGATCAAAGAAAAATCCTAAAACAAATATCAAAAGAATTTCCTCCGAATTATATGAGCAAGGAAATCAGTAGATACAAAAATTCGTTTTTAACTCCAAATGAAGTTTATGAACTTGCAAATGATACAAATTACAAAAAAATGGCATATATTTATGAAAAATACCAAAATTATCTTTTGGATAACAATCTTGTGGATTTTGACGATTTGCTTTTATTAACATATCAAATTTTGAAGGAAAATGACGATTTAACCGAAGAAATCTCCCAAAAATATCAATATATAATGGTAGACGAATATCAAGATACAAATGAAATTCAGCTTCTTTTACTCAAAAAATTATGCTCAACCCATAACAATATTTGCGTAGTAGGAGATGACGATCAGAGTATTTACGGATTCAGAGGGGCTAATCACAAAAATATTCTTGAATTTGAAAAAGATTTTAATGCCAAAGTTATAAAACTCGAACTTAACTATCGCTCCACAAACCAGATTTTAAAAGCGGCAAATTCACTTATTAGCTTTAATAAAAACAGATACGACAAAAAACTAATATCAGCCATAGGAGATGGAAAAGAGGTTAAAATTTTAAACAATTATAATGAAATAGCAGAAGCCGAAGCAATTGCAAAAGATATAAAAAATTTGATTCAAAACGGTGTCAATCCTAAGGATATTGCAATACTTTATAGAATTAACGCCCTCTCTCGCTCGATAGAAGACGGATTAAGAAATGAAGGAATAGCCTATAAACTTGTAGGAGGAATGAAATTCTACGAAAGAGAAGAAATAAAAGATTTAATAAGCTATTTGAGACTGATGGTAAATCCGCATGATGATTATTCGTTTAAAAGAATAGTCAATAAACCCAGAAGAGGTATAGGAAAAACTACTATAAACAAAATCGAAGAAATAAAAGGCGAAAAATCGTTTATTGAATTTATAAAAACGCAAAATTTAGATTTTATAAGCAAAAAAACAGCCAAAACCTTAAACGAATTCGTTAAAACAATTGAATTTCTTGCAAAATCACCACTTGACGAACTTCCTGAACTTTTAGAAAACACAATTAAGCTTTCATCTTCATATAAAGATGAAGACAAGGCAAGAAATATAGAAGAATTTTACGGAATGTTAAGGGAAAAAAACGATTTAAATTTAAGAGAATTTTTAAACGAGCTTTCCCTTCAAAGCGATCAGGACAAAATTACAAACGAAACAATCAATGTAATGACAATACATGCAAGCAAAGGGTTGGAATTCGAATATCTTTATGTAATAGGACTTGAAGAAGGTTTTTTCCCTCTTGGAGATGCCGATATTGAAGAAGAAAGAAGGCTTGCTTATGTTGCAATCACAAGAGCAAAAAAAGAACTTACTCTTTCATATGTCGAGAGTAGATATATAAGAGGTCAAAGAAGCAGAATGAATAAAAGCCGCTTTTTAACCGAAGCCGGGCTCATTAAAGGAAGGGTAAATTTAAACGAAAGCTATGCTATTAAAGTAGGTTCACTTGTCAAACATAAAGTTTTCGGCACAGGCAGGGTTATAGGAATAAACAAAGCAGGCAACAAAACAAAACTGAAAATCGATTTCGGACATAATATCAGAGAAATTCTAAGCGATTTTGTGGAAAAAGCGTAAATAAATGAAAAATGAAAAATTGAAAATTGAAAATAGAGAAAAAGAAAATTGTGAAAATATGCTTTTTGTTGCAAATAAACCGAGGTTTATAAGCTCAAACAAATTTTTAAATCAATTAAAAAGAAAATATGGCATTAAGAAAATGGGCTTTTCCGGAACTCTTGATCCGTTTGCATGCGGGTGCTTGATAATAGCAAGCGGGCAATATACGAAGCTTTTCAGATTTTTGCAAAAAACACCCAAAACATATATTGCAACTCTTATGCTTGGTGCATATTCCCCTACTCTTGATATCGAAAAAATAGAAAAGATCGAAAATATTGAAAAAACGAAACCTCAAAAAATCAAAGAAATATTAAATTCGTTTTTAGGCAAACAAACCCAACTTCCGCCAAAATATTCAGCCAAAAAAATAAATGGAATTAGAGCTTATAAAGTTGGAAGAGATGAGGAAGAGACAGGGGAAAGAAGAGGAAAAGAGGAGTTTTTGGATAAAGAAATTGAAATTGAAATTTTCGATATTGAACTTATCGATTATTCACACCCTTTTATAACTTTTAAAGCGAGTGTAAGCGAAGGGACATATATCCGTTCGCTCGGTTTTGACATTGCAAAAAAATTAGGAACTTACGGGGCTTTGAGTTATCTTGAAAGAATAAATGAGGGCAAGTTTTTTTACGAATGTGAAAAAAAACTTGATCCTTACGAATATATCTGGCCAAAAGAAAACGAATATTTTAAAAAAGAGGATTTGCTTTTGGGTAGAAAACTTGATATAAATAATTTTAAGATTAAGAAAAAAGGAATTTATAAAATAAAAAAGGATAATTTTTTAAGCATTATCGAAATAAATGACAAAATAACATACCTACTCAACAGGATAACATTATGCTGATTATAAGTCGCAAAATAAATGAAAAAATTAAAATCGGAGATGATATAGAAATAACAATTATTTCAATTGATAAAAATCAGGTCAAAATAGGAATAGAAGCACCTAAAAAAATTTCCATTTTAAGAAGCGAACTGCTTGAAAACGTAAAAGAAGAAAATATCAAAGCTGCGAAAAACATCGATCTGGAAACTCTTAAAGAAATCAAAAAGGCAATTAATGAAAATAAAAGCTTACGCTAAGGTAAATATTTTTTTAAAAATCGTAGGACACGACGGATATTATCATTTAATAAAATCAAGATTTATGAAAGTTAAAAATTTGTATGATACAATAGAAATAAAAGAATCAGAAAAATTTGATATTAAAGGAGATATAAACTGTGTTTTAAGAGATAATAGCGTATTTAAAGCTTATGTTGAATTAACAAAAGCTTATCCGCAAATCAAAAAATGGTTTATCGGAAAGGAAATTATAATTCACAAAAAAATTCCCGAAATGGCGGGGCTTGGAGGAGGAAGCAGCGATGCTGCGGCTTTTTTAAGGCTTGTAAATGAAAAAATCGGTTTGAATTTAGATACAAAAAAACTGATCGAAATAGGCAAAAAAATAGGAAGCGACGTTGCTTTTTTTATTACTAATGCCGATGTTGCAGATGTTTACGGAAGGGGAGAAATAGTTGAAACAAGGGATGAAGAGGCTTTGGATTTGGAAATTTTCACACCTTCGATTGAATGCTCAACTCCTCTTGTTTATAAAACATATAAAGAAAAATTTTTTAATCCTAAAAACACCGATTTAGATCAAAAAGAAACGCTTGAAATACTTAATAATTATTCTCCTTTTGAGCTTAATGATCTTTTTTTACCTGCTTTAATGTTATATCCAGAGCTTAATTATTATAAAGACTACGGATTTTTCAGCGGAAGCGGAAGCAGTTTTTTCAAATTATCTACATGAAACAGGACAAAATCCTGTTTTTATTAAAATTGATCCAAAATAATAGGATGTTTTACCGGTCCAACTTTTTTCAATCCTTTGAATCCTCCGAAATCCGTAATTTTATTAACAACATAATATCCACTATTTAGCCATCCGTTAATTCCACCCCTTAAAACATAAATATTTTTTTTCTTAAATCCGAACCATCTGACAAGCTCGGCTCCTGCAAGCACGGCTCTATGTCCTGTTGCGCATACAAAAACATATTTTCTATTAGGCTTGAAAGCTCCCATTGCAGCATAAACATCAACCATACCTCTTGGATATTCATCATAATCCGGCCAATCAATTTCACCCGCTTTCATTTCATCCACACTTCTAACATCAACAATCGTAAAATCTTTATTTTCATCCATCCATTTTTTTAATTGATATGGCGTAATATAAGTAATGTATTTTTCATAATAATGACATTCTCTATTTAAATCTTCAACCAACGGTCCCATACCTTTTATGGTATCTTTCAATACATATTTAGGTGCAGCTGCACTAGCTAATGAAAAACACAATACCAAACTTCCCATCACACTCAATAATAAACCTTTTTTCATTTGAACCTCCTTTTTTTTATTCATATATGAATTATAATTCATTATAATTATATTTTATGTCAAAAATTTGACATTATTTATGATAAAATAACAAAAAAAGGAATAAAAATGCACTGTTGTAGGTTTTTGATAGAAAATATTATTCCGGAAGATATCGATTTTGAAAAATTCAATTTACCTAAAAAAGCATTAAAAAAAGGTGAAATATATTATTTTGAAAAAAAAACACTAATTATTATTAAACGAGGAAGAGTTAAAATTTCCCTTTATGAAGATGAAAAAGAGTTTATTCTTTATTTCTTAACTAATTATAATATTTGCTTATGTCTGGATGATAATGTATTAGAAGCAATAGAAGATAGTGCATTTTATATTATTTCGCCTGATAATTTTCATGAAATTTTTAACAATCCTTTTTTTTGCAATTATATTCTTAATGCGTTTAGTCAAAACCTTATTTTGGAAAGAGATATTATTAAAAATCTTGCATTTAAAAATTTCAAACAAAGAACTATAAGTTTTTTAATTCAAACTGCTGAGAATATCGGTATTAAAACAGATAAAGGTATTGAATTTACTACAAAATGCAATTTAGAAGAGTTGGCAAACTTTCTAGGAACACAAAGACAAACACTCTCTTCTTTTTTTACTGAGCTTAAAAAGAAAAATCTATTACACAAAGAACATAACAAATTTATTATTTTGAATTTAGAAAAGTTAAAAGAATATATTCATAAAGTATAATTTTTAATTTGTTTTATCTTCTGCATATCTTTTAAAAGTCTACTTTTTTCTGCTTCGAAAAGTTTTATAGCTTCTTTTATATATGCTTGTATTTCTTTTGCTTCATCTTCACTCTCAAAAACAGGTTCTTTTTTTATAATTTGTTCTATTTTTTTCAAATCCTGATTAATAACGGCCGTTTTTAAATTATTTAAATAACTTTCCATTTTTCACTTTTAACTAACTCCCGTTTCTTCTTTCCAAGCTTGCATTAATTCTTTTATTACATGAATTACTTGGTCTATATATTCAGTATTATTTTGTGCATTTGCTTTTGTAAGAAGTTCCATTTGATACGCATAAAGTCCGTTTAAATAATAAGCTATTTCTCCTCCCTTTTCAAAATCAAGAGAATTGATAAGTTCTTCGAAAATAGCTATTGTTTTGTTTATATATTTTACTTTTTTTTCAATATTTTCGTCATTAATGGCTTTTTTAGCAAAATTAGCGAATCTTAAAGCTCCTTCATAAAGAATAAGTATCAATTTATACGGATCGTTTATATTTAAATTTAGATTATTATATTGATTTACTATTTTTGAATTATAAGTCATTTACTATCCTTATTTTTTAGAATTTATTTCTTGTTGAATTGCCATATTTAATGAATTTGACATTGTATTTAATTGATTAATTGTTTCATCATAAGATGCAAATTGTTCAGCCATAATATCATATTTGGTTTGTAAATATTGATTCATAGAATCAATTCTGTTTTGATAATCTTTTTCCTCGTTTTTTAATTCCTGAGATAATAATTCAAGTTCCGAATTATTACCTGTCGCAATCCTGTCAAAATCAGTTTTAATTTTGGTAAAAGCGCTTGTTGCAAACTGTTCTACCAAATCTGGATGCTTTGAATAACTCTCTTGAAATTTGGTAACATCAAAACTTAACATTCCGGTTCTGTTCATACTAAATCCCATATCGGCCGCTGAAAAAATAGCCTTTGTTTGATAAGAATTTCCATTTAAATCGGATTGTGTCGTCGTATAATCCAAAAGCGTATCAAACAAATCGGAACTGAACGTTGAAGACATCATTGTAAAATCGCTGTTTCCTTGAAAAAGTCCTACATTACCACTATCTTTATCAAAAGCCGTTAGATTTTGAAGATTACTTATCATTGCATTATAATCGGTAACAAATTGCTGAATACTTTTTGTAATTTCATCAATATTGCTTTTGATATTGATTTGTGAATCACCGGTTGAAACAAGATTAATTGTAACTCCCGGTATTAAATCGGTTATTTTGTTTTTACTTCTTTCAATTTCCACATTATTATAATCAAACATTGCGTCTTCGGCTGTTTGTATTCTGGCTGGATTTGTAAAATTGGTATTATCATTAATATCCGTTGTCAAATTTGTATCATCAAATGAAATATTACCAATATGTTGAAGAGAAATTTGTATTTGATCATTAGTAAAATTAGCATTTATCCCTTTTAGAGAATTTCCGTTTGTATCTTTTAATTCACCGTTGTTTATCGCATTAATAAAATCGCTTACACTCTCTCCGTTTGTTACAGTCATTGAATAATTCACCCCGTTTACATTAACACTAAATGTTTGATCACTGCCGCTGTTATTAACCGAATCGGTATCTGATGAATAAGTAGCGGATTTATAAACAATCTGATTTAAGCCCAAATCGTCTATATTTCCGTAATCAAATTCAATTATATTATCTTTTCCCGTATCGTTTGCTTTTAATATAAGTTTATAAGGATTATCTCCTATTCCCGTATTTATAATTTGAGCGCTAACACCGGTATTGGCATTGTTTATTGCATCTGCTAAATCGCTTAATGTCGCACCTGCTTGTAAATTTATATTTGCACTTTCTCCTCCAACTCCCAACTTAACGGTTGTGTTTTGGGAGGTTATTTGAGTATCAAGACTTGCAAAACCTTTACTTTCATAAATATCGTTTTTTGCCAAATTTATTACATTAATATCAAATGTTTGCGGTTTAACTCCATCATTAGCCTGAACATTGACACTGCTACCGTTAACATCGGTGCTAACTTTTGCAAATGTATTTCCTTCCGCAAGGTCTATAATATCACCTTTTACTGTTGAAGCTATTGTTATAAACTGACTTAGAGCCTTGTCCCTTTTTTGAATTAAATCCAATTTATTTTTCAAAGGATCAACCATTAATTGTTCATCGGCTTTTTTTAATTTATCTATTACATTATAGTTCAAAACCCCACTTGCAATGCCGAGTGAGCTTAAAATTCCAAAATCACTTCCCATTTTTAACCTTTCTTATCAAAGAGCATTCCCACAAGTTCTCTCATTTTTTCCATAAGTCTCAAAGCTTCTTTTGGTGGAAATTCTCTTATTACTTCATTATTTTTTTTATCTATAACCTTTACGGTAAGTTCATCTATTTTATCATTAAAATGAAATTTAATTTCAGTATTTAAAGGATTCATAGCATTATTTAATTCTTCTGTAATTCTTTGAAGCTCTTTTTTTATTTCATTTATCGATTTTTTATCCATTTGCTTTTGTTGAAGATCAATATTTTGTTCAGCCAAACTTTTATGAGTATTTTGAGTGTGCCGAATATTTATTTTATTCGAATTTGACACTTCATTAAAATTTTGAGAATGCAAATTTTTAACACCGCTAAAAATATCCATTTCAAACTCCTTTTTTTAACTGTATATTATATCGGCATATTTAAAAAATTATTTAGATTTTGATATAATTTTTAAAAAAGGTTTTTATGAAAATAAAAATTAATTGCGATTCTCCTCTTTTACAAGAGACTTTGGAAATATTTTTAAGAGCTTATATTGACAAAAAAGGGACTGTTATAAGCGACAATCCCCAAAAAGGGGAAATAATTATCGGAAAAGATATCAAAAAGCCTTTTACAAAAACATCTCTTTTAATCCAGCTTGAAAAAATTTTAAAAATATCTGATGAAAAAACATTTGACGATTTGTTAGACGAACTTATAGAAGAATTTACAAAAAATCTAAAAAAACTTATAAAGGATTATTATGGAAAAAGGTAATATAAAAATAATTGGCGGCAAATATAAAGGCAAAAAGTTATATATGAACGATAAACAAACCACAAGAAGCACCAAACAGATTTTAAAAGAATCGGTATTTAATTCGCTTCAATGGGAAGTGAGCGATTCTACATGGGTTGAAATGTTTAGCGGAGTTGGCAGCATAGGACTTGAAGCAATAAGCAGAGGCGCGAAAAAAGCGTATTTCATAGAAAAAAACCCGGAAGCCGCAAAAGTCTTGAAAAAAAATATAGATTCTCTTAAAGAAGAAGATTCTCAAAAATGCGAAATAGTTCTGGGAGATGCGTTTGAGAGAGTTTGGGATGTGATTGAGGATCTTAAACAAAATAAAAACAAAGCGTTTTTTTATTTCGATCCGCCTTTTGCAATTAGGGAAGGTTACGAAGGTATTTATGAAAAAGTTTCGAATCTGATAAAACAACTTCCGAAAATAAATGTCGAAAAAATATTAATAGAACATCAAAGCAATTATGATTTTCCCGAAAATTTGGGAAAATACAAAAAAACAAAAACAAGAAAATTCGGAAAAAGTTCCGTAAGTTTTTATGAATAAGAGTTTAAATGAACAAAAAAAATCTGTTTTTGGAAAAATTCGATAGTTTTTTATATGAGGAAAATGAATTTTTTAAAAAATATCAAAAAAATTATATTACAAATTTCTTAAAACTCATTAAAAAAAATTATCCTCAGCTTACAATCAATACAGAAATCAAAAACAAAATTTCAAATTTTTATTCGTCTTTGTTTTTAAATCCCGCTTTCAAAACCGAAAATTTTAAACATTTAATAGAAATGAAAGATTTTTTTCAAGAAAACAGTATCAAAAGCAATATTTTAAACAAAAGTTTTTTATTAATTGCCAATCATTACATAAAGCATATTTTCCCTTCTTCTAATCTAAACAAATTAAAAATTTTAACTCTGCTTTTAGATTTTTATTATAATTTTTTAAATGTTCAAATAAAAGAAGAAACCTTAACTTTCAAAATACCGGAAATTTTAAAAAATTTATACAAAAACAAAAACCTTCTTTTTCTTTTTAGCGTTTATAAAGGTATTCCGATCTCAAATAAAACCAGAATTATTTCTATAAATAAAAACACTATTACGGTAAATGCAAACAGACATCAGCTTATAGCATCAAAATTTCAAAAAGAGATTTACTTGGTCGATATCTCTTCTAACAAAACTTTCAAGGCCTATATAAACGATACAGATCTATCAAAAAAGACTTTAACTCTTTCAAATATAGAAGAAATCAAAAGAAGCGCTCTAAAAAGAAACAATATAAGAGTCCAACCAAAAGAAAATATTATTGCTAATGTTATAATAAACGGCACGAAATTCAAAGGCAAAATTTACGATTTATCAATCAACGGCATTAGTATTCTTTATGAAAAAGCCATACCCGCAAATATCAACGATATTGCTTTAATAGAGTTTAAACTCAACAAATCTTTTTCATTTTATTCCGAATTAAAAAGTATCAGCAATTATAATGATAATTACAGATATCATTTTTATTTCGAACCTTCACCTCCGGAAGATAGCGAACTTTCAAGATATATCGCAAAAAGAGAAAAAGAAATTATTTGTGAATTAAACGACTATTTGAATAAAGAATTTATTGAACTCTAAGAGAATAAAATTCCTTTTTAAACTCTTGAAATTTTCCCTTTAAAATCGCCTCTCTTGCCTCTTTTACCAAATTGAGATAATAATAAAGATTATGCAAAGAAGCTAATCTGAAATAAGTAAGCTCTTTTGCTTTATAAAGATGATTTAAATAAGCCCTTGAAAAATTACGACAGGTATAACAATCGCATTTTTCATCAATAGCTCTTTCATCAAGTTTGTATTTTGCATTTTTGATTCTAAGCGTTCCAAAAGAAGTGAATAAATATCCGTTTCTCGCATTCCTCGTAGGCATTACGCAATCAAACATATCGATTCCCCGCTCTATCGCTTCGATTATATCTTCGGGTGTTCCCACTCCCATAAGATACCTCGGTTTGTCTTTTGGCAAAAAAGGTTCGGTTATTTCTATTGTCTCATACATTTCGCAATTTTCCTCACCTACACTAAGCCCTCCTATCGCAAATCCGTCAAATGTCCACCCTTCATATTCAATCCCTATCAAACTTTTCGCTGAAATTTTTCTAAATTCCTTGTCCACTCCGCCTTGAACTATTGCAAAAAGATTGTTTTTTTTACCTTTTTTTATATGATGAATTAAACTTCTTTTTGCCCACAGGGCTGTTCTTTCTACGGAAAGTTTTATTCTTTCCTTGGTATTTGGAAGGGATATCAAATCATCCAAAACCATCATAATATCGCTATTTAGGTTATATTGAATATCTATAACCTTTTCGGGAGAAAAAAAATGTTTGCTCCCATCTATATGGCTTTTAAACCAAATACCCTCATCGTCTATTTTTACGCTATCTCCAAGAGAAAACGCCTGAAAACCGCCGCTGTCTGTTAAAAAGCTTCTTTTGTAAGATGTAAATTTATGAATTCCTCCTAATTTGGCAACCGTTTTATCACCGGGTCTTAAATAAAGATGATAGGTATTTCCTAAAATAATCCGAGTATCAAGAATTTGCGTCAAATCCAAAGCATCAAGGCTTTTAACCGCTCCAACCGTTCCAACGGGCATAAATACCGGTGTTTTGATTTCACTATGAGTAGTTTTGATAGTAGCGGCCCTTGCATTATTATCCGTTGCATCGATTCGAAATTCCATTAATAACCTTTTTGATATAATTTTATGAAATTTTAACAAAAGGAATTTATTGAATAAGATTTTAATATTTGCAGGTGCGAAAGAATCTGTTTTATTGATAGAAAAATTGATTAACAATTATTCTAACTTAAATGAATTTCATATTATTTATGAAAAAGACGCAATAAAACCGAAAATAGAAGAAAAAGAAAACATATATTTTTATAAAATAAATTTTTTTGCATTTGAATATTACAAAAACATCATATATAAAGATTATAATAAAATAATACTTTTTATCAAAAACAAAACGGAAGCAAAGTTTGTTTTAAATAAAGTAAAATTTACAAAAACTCCTATACTTTTTATTAAATTTTGGCTTGAATTTGAAAAATTTCCTCAAATAAACAACTTGGAAATTTTGGATCTTCCTGAAATTTTAACAAATAAAATCATAGATTTCCTGCCCGGTATTCCTTTATATGCAAGAAACATAGGGCAAGGAAAAGGAGAAATTTTAGAAGTTGAAATTCCAATTTTTTCACCTTTTGCATATAAATCCTACTCATATTTTGAAGAAAGATATTCTATAAGAGTAGCGGCAATTTACAGAAATAACGAACTTAAAAAAATTGATAAAAACACAATAATCCTCCCGAACGATAAGATTATTTTAATAGGAAAACCTTCCGTTCTAAAAGAGCTTTATAACCAAATCAGAAAAAACATAGGCTCGTTCCCTCAGCCATACGGTTCGAATATTTATTTGCTTTTGGATATGAAAAATATGGATAAAAAAGAAATTTCGGCACTTTTAAAATCGGCTCTTTTCCTGCATAGAAAACTGAAAAATCAAAAATTTGTTATAAGAATAATTAATCCTACAATAAATATTAAAATATATAAATTGTATAAATTCTCAGATATCGATATTTATACAGATTATTTCGAAACTTCTTATATTAAAACACTAAAAAAAGACACTCAAAATCTGAATGTAGGATTAATTGTTACCAATAATAAATTTTTTTATAAATA
The DNA here is from genome assembly GCA_027036005.1 of Nautiliaceae bacterium. GTDB lineage: Bacteria > Campylobacterota > Campylobacteria > Campylobacterales > Nautiliaceae > JALTBU01. The sequence goes on along the minus strand of JALVTJ010000011.1, from coordinate 11,928 downwards.
TTCAAAAGAATTTTTCAATTTAAAAAAACCCGTTTTTAAAAAAGGAGAAGAATTTATAAAAAAATGCAAAGCACTCACTTTGATACTTCATGAAAAAAATATTAAAAAAATAGCTTCATCGGTATTTGACCTTTCATATCAGTTGGGAATCACACTCAAATTTTTTAATGCAGACCCTGAAAATCCACATACGGATATTGTAGAATATTTAAAACACCTTGCAAAACTATTTAATTTCTCAAACGTTCAATTTAGTGCTACAAAAGACAATCCGATAAAAAAACTAAAAAACGAAAAAGATATTTGTCTTATAGAAGCCATAGAAAAATCGCCCGTTAGTAAAATAAGGGAAATTATTATGCCAAAAATCGAATATTCGTATGTTTTGCTTGATAAACACAATCAATTTTTAATACCCGTAATAAAGGAAAATTATGAAAGTTAATATCTCAACCCCAAACAAAAATTATGATATTTTAATTGGAAAATTACCAGAAATAAACATCAATTCAAAAGTTGCCATAATTACAAACCCGAAAATTTCCGGACTTCATATTAATTATTTAATAAATCATCTGAATGCAAAAGAAATTCATATAATAACCCTTCCAGATGGAGAAGAATATAAAAATTTTGATAGTATCAATTATGCGCTTGATAGACTTTTTGATGCTAAGTTTGATAGAAACTCAATTTTAATAGCTTTTGGAGGAGGTGTCATAGGCGATATGAGCGGATTTACAGCCTCTATTTTTTTAAGAGGCGTCAAATTTATACAAATACCCACAACCCTGCTTGCAATGGTTGATAGCTCGGTAGGCGGTAAAACAGGGATAAACAATAAATACGGCAAAAATTTAATAGGTAGTTTTTATCAACCCGAAGCCGTTTATATCGATACTCATTTTCTTTCAACCCTCGAAAAAAGAGAATTTGCAGCCGGCATGGCGGAAGTTATTAAAATGGCAGTAATGTTTGATAAAAAATTTTTCGAAAATCTTCAAAACGAAACATTAAAAATTGAAGAAATAATAAAAAGAAGCGTTGAATTAAAAGCCGATATTGTAAATAAGGATGAAAAAGAAAAAGGCATAAGAAGCGTTTTAAATTACGGACATACATTTGCACACGTAATTGAAAATATAACAAATTACAATACATATCTTCACGGAGAAGCGGTGGCGATTGGAATGGTTATGGCAAACGAACTTGCCGTTGAACTTGGACTTTTACAAAAACAAGAGGCAAAAAAGATTAAAAATTTGCTTGAAAAACATTCTCTTCCTACATATTTTGAAATAAAAAATATTGAAGAATTTTATAATCATTTCTTTCTGGATAAAAAAACAATGAATAATAATATCAAATTTATTTTGCCAAAAGGAATAGGAAATTTTGAAATAGTTAAAAATATCGATAAAAACACCGTTTTAAAGACATTAAAAAAGTTTCAGAAAAATGGATAATTTATTAAAACTGAAACACTTATATAAATTAAAAGAATCGGGAGTAGAATATTTTGAAGGATTTGAGAGCAAAGAAATGAAAATCAATATGCCAAATGAGCTTATTGAACTTGAAAAAATATGCAAAAACTGCACTCTTTGCGATCTGAGCAAAACAAGGAAGAATGTGGTTTTCGGAGAAGGAAATCCAAAAGCCAGACTTATGCTTATAGGTGAAGGTCCGGGAGAGACGGAAGATAAAACCGGACATCCGTTTGTCGGAAGAGCCGGGCAGCTTCTTAATAAAATTTTGCAAAACGTATTAAATTTAAACAGAGATGATGTTTATATTGCAAACATTGTAAAATGCAGACCTCCTCACAATAGGGTTCCCACAATAGAAGAAGCACAAACATGCAAACCTTATCTCTTAAAACAGATAGATATAATCAATCCGAAAATTTTGGTGTGTCTTGGCAAAACCGCTTTTATGTATCTTATGGAGAGCGATTTGCCTATTAGCAAGGTCAGGGGGCAGATATTCGAATACAAAGGAAAAAAGGTTGTGCCAACATTTCATCCGAGTTATTTACTCAGAAATCCGAGTGCTAAAAAAGAAAGTTACAAAGATTTTTTATTAATAAAAAGTATGTTATAAAAAATTAAAAATGGAGAGGAAAATGAAAAAAATTATAATTTTAATGCTTATGAATTTGGTTTTTGCAAACAATATAAATTTCATAAATCCTTTCGAAAGCAATATTTCATCACAAAACAATCTCCTTATGAAAAATGTAAATAAAACAATAAAAAACGATGTAAATAATACGAATATAAACATAACACAAAACAAACAAGAAACCAATATTTCTAAAATCACATACATAAATACTCCCGATAAAAATATTACAGATACAAATGTTTCACAAAAAATAAAATTAATGGAAATTAATGTTTCAAAAGAAACAAATGCCACCGAAGAATCCAACAAAAGCATAATTCAAACGGAAAAATTTAAAGATACTTTCAAATCTTTAAAACCGAATATAAAACTTGCTATTGTAATAGATAAAAAATTTTTCAAAAAATATCTTCCTTCTATAATAAATTCCGTTAATGCATATTTTTTATACAAAAATGTAAACTATACAATACAGGTTTTTGACGAAAACAATTTAACAAATGCTTTAAATTACCCATATATAATGTTTTATGCCATCAATCCTAATATGGTATACGCATTAAATAATTTTAAAAATAATTTTTATCTACCAATAATTAATAAAGATGATGTTAAAACAAATTCTTTGAATATCTATTTCGGAGGAATAGATTACAAAAATCAAATAAAAAAATTATCTTCTTTTTTACAAATTCCCTCCCGTGTCGTAATAATTAATTCAAATACATATATTTCTGATAAATTATTCCATCTTGAAAAAAAAGAATTCAATGCAACCGTAATGCACTATACCAATATAAATTATCCGGATTTAAATAATTCATATATATTTTTTAATACTGCTGCAAGTAAAACTGCTCAAATATTATCAAATATAAATTATAAAAACATTCAGCCTAATTTGGAATTTTCAGCTCAAATAAATTATGACCCTTTATTAATAGAAATCACACAACCGCAAGACGTTGAAAAATTAATCATTGCAAATTCAATATTAAATGTTCCTGACATTTTAGAAGATTATAACCAACTCTTAAATAGTGATATAGAATTTAACTGGCTAAATTATTCTTCAACCCTTTTGGCAAACAAAATATATAATCAATCAACTAACACTAACGAATTCTATTTAAACGATTTTAGACTTTATATTTTTAATAACCAAATTAATTACAAAACGAAACTTTATCAAATTGTTAATAATTCTTTTAGAGCGATTTATTAATTTTATTTTTTCCATTTTTAAATTCCTTTTGTTATAATTGCGACAAAAAAGGATATAAATGGCTACATACGTAATCGGATTCCCTAGAATAGGTGAGCAAAGAGAATTAAAAAAAGCGCTTGAAGCTTATTGGAGCGGTAAAATAAGTCAAGATGAATTAAAATCCACTGCAAGCGAACTTATAAAAAGACACTTAACTTATCAAAAAAACGCCGGAATTGATATGATTAGCGTAAACGATTTCAGTTTTTACGATAATATGCTTGATATGACGGTTATTTTAAATGCCATTCCCGAAAAATACAAAGACATTGAAAATTGTATGGATAGATATTTTGCAATGGCAAGAGGCGATGATACACACAAAGCGATGGAAATGACAAAATGGTTTAATACAAATTACCATTATATTGTTCCTGAACTTAACGAAAATATGGATTTTAAACCAAACACTTCCAAAATCAAAGAAGAATTGAAAGAAGCCAAAGAATTAGGAATTAAACCGAAAATCAATTTAATAGGACCTATAACTTATGTTAGATTAAGTAAAGTTGAAGGCAATGCAAATAAAATTATCGAAAAATTACTTCCCATTTATAAGGAAATAATTAATGAATTTAAAGATTATATCATTCAAATGGACGAACCTTATTTCGTTACAAACCCTACAAAAGATGATTTGAAATTACTTGAAAAAGTTTATAACGAACTTGGCACGTTGGCAAAAATTTATGTAGCGACTTATTTCGAACATTCAAACGAAGCAAATAAAGTGCTTGCAAAAACTTCTATAAAAGGAATGTTTTTGGATTTTGTTGCAGGAAGCGAAAATAAAATCAAAACATTGATTGAAGCCGGAAAAGAAATAGGAATAGGAATCGTAAACGGCAGAAACGTATGGGTTAACGATATAGAAAAATCAACCGAGTTTATCAAAGGTTTAACGGAAACAATCGATAATGAAAAAATTCATATAGGAAGCAGCTGTTCGTTACTCCATGTTCCTTATACCCTTAAATACGAAACAAAAATGGATGAAGATATTAAATCTTGGATAAGTTATGCGCTTGAAAAACTTGATGAAATCAGGGTTATTAACAAACTTGTTAAAAATGAACAATTAAACGAAATCGACAAAGAAATTTTGGAAGAAAACAAAGAAGCAATAGCTACTAGAAAAACGTCTAAAAAAATTCACGATACAATCGTTCAGGATAGAGTTTCTAACTTGACAGATAAAGATAAACACAGAAACATGCCTTTTGAAGAGAGAATTAAACTTCAACACGAAAATCTAAAATATCCTATTCTTCCAACAACTACAATTGGAAGTTTCCCACAAACACCGGAACTTAGAAAACTTAGAAGGGATTACAAAAACGGCTTAATCAGCGAAGAGGATTACAAAAATCAAATCAAAAAGATGATAAAAGATCTGGTTAAATTTCAAGAAGAAATAGAACTTGACGTTTTGGTTCACGGTGAATTTGAAAGAAACGATATGGTTGAATATTTCGGAGAGCAACTTCAAGGAGTAGCTTTCTCACAAAACGGATGGGTTCAAAGTTATGGAAGCAGATGCGTTAAACCGCCTCTTATTTTCGGAGATATAAGCAGACCAAAAGATATGACGGTTGAATGGATTACATACGCTCAAAGTTTAACAGAAAAACTAATGAAAGGAATGCTAACGGGACCCGTTACAATGCTTAACTGGTCTTTTGTCAGAGACGATCAACCAAAAAAAGATACGGCTTTTCAAATGGCGCTTGCAATAAGAGATGAAGTAGAAGCTCTCGAAGCTGCCGGAATCAAAGTTATTCAGGTTGACGAAGCGGCTCTTAGAGAAGGTTACCCTTTGAGAAATGAAAAAAGAAAAGAGTATGAAGATTGGGCAATTACGGCATTTAGAATCACTACTTCAAGTGTAAAACCAGAAACTCAAATACATACTCATATGTGTTATTCGGAATTTAGCGATATTATGGATGCAATTGAAGATATGGACGCAGATGTAATTTCTATCGAAAATGCAAGAAGCGATAATTCTTTACTTAAAATATTCAAAGAAAGAGGTTATAAAGGTGAAATAGGACCGGGAGTTTATGATATTCACAGCCCGAGAATTCCGAGTAAAGAAGAGATTATTGATCAAATCAATGCGATTTTGGAAGTTCTTCCGAAAGAAAAGGTCTGGATAAATCCGGATTGCGGTTTGAAAACTAGAAAATGGGAAGAGGTAAAACCAAGTCTTAAAAATATGGTAGACGCCGCCAAAGAAGTTAGAGCCAAACTATAAATCAAATCTTCTTTCTCTTTATATTTAAAACACTATTCTAATTATTCATCAATATTTTGCTATAATTCAAGCGCATATTCTTGTCTTTTGAAAATGTTAAATTTTTAGGATTTTCAAAATAGGAGTATGCGAAAAAAATGTAAAATTGAGAATGAAAAATGGAAAATTTAACAAAAAGGAAAGCGATGAGAGAATATCTTTTCAGTAGTGAAAGCGTAACGGAGGGACACCCTGACAAAATGGCGGATCAGATTAGCGATGCCATTTTGGATTATATAATTGAAAGAGACAAAAACGCAAAAGTTGCGTGTGAAACCCTGCTTAGCAACGGTTTTTGCGTTATAGCGGGTGAACTTAAAACGACAACTTACGCTCCAATGCAAGAAATTGCAAGAGAAGTTATAAGAGAAATAGGTTATACGGATGCCAGATTCGGTTTTGATTATCGAACGGCAGGAGTTTTAAATGGTGTTGGAGAGCAAAGTCCCGATATAAGGCAAGGAGTTGAACAAGGTGAAGAAATAGGTGCCGGTGATCAAGGAATGATGTTCGGATATGCCTGCACAGAAACACCTGAACTTATGCCTCTTACTATAATGTTAGCTCACAAGCTTACAAAAAGATTGGCTATTGCAAGAAAAGAAGCAATTATTCCATGGCTAAGACCCGATGGGAAAGCTCAGGTTAGTGTCAAATATATCGATGGAAGACCTGTAAGCGTTGAAAAAGTTGTAGTATCTACCCAACATGAACCGGATATTAATCATTCGGAAATAAAAGAAGCCGTAATTGAAGAAATTATCAAAAAAGTAATACCTGCAAATATGTTAAGCCAAAATGTAGAATACTTTATTAATCCCACAGGAAAATTTGTAATTGGAGGTCCTCAGGGAGACGCAGGGCTTACAGGAAGAAAAATAATCGTTGATACCTACGGAGGCGCCGCGCCTCACGGTGGAGGAGCTTTTAGTGGAAAAGATCCTACGAAAGTTGATAGAAGCGGTGCTTATGCGGCCAGATATGTTGCAAAAAATTTGGTAGCAGCAGGCGTTGCCGAAAAATTAACCGTTCAAATTGCATATGCAATAGGAGTGATTGAACCAGTAAGCATATACATAGATACTCACGGCACCGGAAAAATTAGTGAAAATAAAATAGAAAAAGCGGTTAGAAAAATATTTAATTTAACTCCAAAAGGAATTATCGAAACGCTTGATTTATTAAAACCTATTTATAGAAAAACAGCTGCTTATGGACATTTCGGAAGAGAAGAATTTTCATGGGAAAAATTAGACAAAGTTGAAGAAATAAAAGAATTTTTGAATTTAAAGTAACAAAACATAATAAAAAATTGATAAATAACAAATTTTAAGGAAAATTTAAGTAATTAATGATATATTTTTAATTACAAATAACTAACAAAAGGAGATAATATGGCGGTAAAAATTACTGATATTTGTATTAATTGTGGGGCATGTATAGACGAATGTCCGGTGGAAGCTATTGTTGACGATAGCGAAAATCCAACAGGTGAAGAAATTTATTACGTTTATCCTGATAAATGCGTTGAATGTGTAGGTTATTATGATCAACCTGCTTGTGCAGAAGCATGTCCTACTGAGGGTTGTATAGTTTGGGATGAATGTCAAGAAGGACAAACTTGTCATCCTAATAGATGTGAAGCAGGAACTCCGGCAGTAGAGCTTTGCTAAGCTCCTCTTCTCTTTTTCTCCAATTTTTTGTATAATTTCTCTCTAAAAATTCAAGGAGAGAAACCATGGAAAGAACTCTTTCAATAATTAAACCGGATGCAGTAGCTAAAAATGTTATAGGAAAAATAATAGACAGATTCGAAAGTAACGGTCTTAGAATTGCAGCAATGAAAAAAATCAAATTGACAAAAGAAGATGCAGCTAAGTTTTATGAAATTCATAAAGAAAGACCTTTTTTTAATGATTTGTGTGAATATATGAGTAGCGGACCTGTTGTTGTAATGGTGCTTGAAGGTGAAAATGCAGTTGCCAAAAACAGAGAGCTTATGGGTGCTACAAATCCAAAAGAAGCAGCCCCCGGCACAATTAGAGCTGATTTTGCCCAAAGTATTGAAGCAAATGCCGTTCACGGCAGTGATTCACTTGAAAATGCTAAAAAAGAAATCGGGTTTTTCTTTGCCAAAAGAGAGATTTTATAATTGCAAATCAATAAAACGCTAAACGGTTTAACCCTTAAAGGAAACAGCGAGAAAAAAAAAGACTGTTATATTATTACGGGAACACTTGAAGGCGACATTGAAGTCGAATGTGTAAAATGCCTTAAACCGTTTATCAAACATATTAAAGAAAAAGTGCAATACAAAATTGTAAAACCACCTTTTAGCGGTTTTGATGAAAAATATGATATTATAGAACAAGAAAAACTAAATATTTATGAGATTTTGAAAAGCGAAATAGAATTAATAAAAAACGACTTTTCAAATATTTGTAACGAATGTAAAGATAAAGAATTTAACAAAGAATTTTAAGGAGATAAAATGGCAGTTCCAAAAAGAAGAAACTCAAAAACAAGAGGTGCAAAAAGAAGAACACATTATAAAACAAAATTAAGTGCCGTAGTAAAATGTGCCCATTGCGGTGCTTATAAAAGACCTCATAGAATATGTCCAAGCTGTGGTGAGTATTAATGAAAATAGCAATTGATGCAATGGGAGGGGACTTCGGTCCCGAACCAATTATCGAAGGTGTTATTAAAGCATTAAACAAAAAAGACTTCATAGCATATCTTGTGGGTAATGAAGAAAAAATAAAAAAATTAATTCCTGATAATGTATCAGGAAAAGTTAGATTTATAAATAGTTTAGATATAATAAGAATGGATGAAGGGGCAACAGAAGCTTTAAAAAGAAAAGAATCCACTATTTATAAATCTATCGAACTTTTAAAAGAAGGTATTGTAGATGCTGTTGTTTCCGCCGGACACAGCGGAGCTTCCATGAGTCTTGCTACATTGAAACTCGGAAGAATAAAAGGTATAAAAAGACCGGCTATTGTTACTTTTATGCCTACAATCAAAAAAAGATACTCTCTTCTTTTGGATGTTGGAGCAAATGTAGATTGCAATGCCGAAAATTTAACACAATTTGCAGTAATGGGAGAAGTGTATGCAAAAGTCGTTTTAAATAAAGAAAACGTCACACTTGGACTGCTTAGCAATGGAGAAGAAGAGAGTAAAGGCAATTCTGTTACAAAAGAAGCATTTAAAATGATAAAAGAAAAATTTGTCAATTTTGTCGGTAATATTGAAGGCGGAGATATTTTCAAAGGTGAAGTAGATATAATAATCACCGACGGTTTTATAGGAAATATTGTTTTAAAGACAAGTGAAGGTGCGGCCGAAATTATAGGAAAATTAATAAAAGAAGAGATAAATTCTTCCGGTATTTTACAAAAAATCGGAGCATTACTTTTAAAACCTGTTTTTAAAGCATTAAAAAAAGCTACCGATTATGCGGAATACGGAGGAGCTCCGCTGCTTGGAATAAACGGATGTGTTATTATAGCTCACGGGAAAAGTAACTCCAAAGCCATTAAAAATGCAATTTTTCAAGCGATAAAATTTGTGGAAAACGATGTAAACAAAAAAATACAAGATTCTTTAAAGGTTCATAAATGTATGCAAAATTAAAAAGTATCGGAGCTTATGTCCCTGATAAAATTCTAACCAATAAAGATTTGGAAAAAATAGTAGATACAAACGATGAATGGATAACAAAAAGAACAGGAATAAAAACCAGACATATTGTAGAAGACAATGAAGTAACAAGCGATCTTGCGTATATGGCAGCTTTAAATGCTCTTGAAAATGCCGAAATGAGCGCAGAAGAGATAGATATGATTATTGTAGCTACAATAACACCGGATTATTTTGCAATGCCTTCAACTGCTTGTATAGTTGCTCAAAAATTAGGAATTGTTCGCCCTGCCGTTGATATAAGTGCCGCATGCACAGGATTTATTTATACCTTGGCTCAGGCAAAAGCTTTTATAGAAAGTAATATGTATAAAAATATACTTATAATAGGTGCAGAAACACTCAGTAAAATTATAAACTGGAAAGACAGAACAACATGTGTTCTCTTTGGAGACGGGGCGGGAGCCGCTATTATAAGCGCTACATCAAATAAAGACGAAGCGATAATCGATATTGACATAAACGCTGATGGCAAATATAGCGATTTTTTAATTACACCCGGCAGAGGTGTAAAATACGGATGCGAAACAAATAGAACCTGGCTTGAAATGAAAGGCAACGAAACATTTAAAGTCGCCGTAAAAACTCTCTCTAAATCCGTAACGGATATTTTAAAAAGAAACAATTTAACAGGTGAAAATATAGATTGGTTTGTGCCTCATCAGGCAAATTATAGAATCATTGATGCAGTGGCAAAAACAGTTCAAATCCCAAAAGAAAAATGCGTCCTAACTGTTCAAAAATACGGTAATACCTCATCAGCTTCAATTCCTATGGCAATAAATGAAATGGTCCAAAAAGGAAAAATAAAAAAAGGCGATTTAATGCTACTTGATGCTTTCGGAGGCGGATTTACTTGGGGCAGCGCATTACTCCCTTTCTATTAATTTTTCTTCACAATCATCAACGGCTGATAAAATATTGTTTAGAAGTTCTGGCACATGTGATATACAACATTTAAAAGGTATATGCAATGTGTTTATTTCTATTTTGGATAACTTTTCTTTTAATCTTTCATAAATAATAGTGCTTTTTTCCAAATCATTAAAGGTAATTATTCTAAATTCATTATCCCATCTAAATACAAAATCTATTTTTCTAACACTACAAAGAATGGTTTTTGAAAATTCTTTTATTATTTTTTCAGCCATTTCAACACCATATAATCCTTCATAAACAGGTAAATTATCGATTTTTATAAAAATAATCCCCATAGGTTTATTAAAATCATTATATTCTTGAATAATTACTTCGAAATATTTTCTATTATATACATGAGTTAATTCATCTTTTATTACTATATAAGAAATTTTTAAACTTAAAGTTTCAAAATTAAGTTCTCCAATAATTTCATTATTATTACAGACTGGTATAAAATCAATATTTTCTTTTCTCATTTTATAATATGCATCAACAATATTATCGTTTACATTAAAACATTTCATATAATTATTATTTCTAAAAAATTCAAAAGCATTTAACATTTGTTTTTTATCTAAAAAAATATCAATAATATTTTGAGGTGAAATTACACCTATCGGTTTTTTGTTTTTTACAATATATAATCTTTGTAAATGTTTGGCATGAAAAATTAAAATCAAATCTTCAAGCGTTTTATTTTGCAATTCCAATAAATCTATCCAATTTATCCTATCAACATATTTTTCCACTTTCATAAAAAACCTTTTTTTAGTTATTGTATCATAAAAATTTATGATATAATTCCAATTCAAATATAAAAAGGAGTGCTTATGCCTAAAATGAAAACAAACAAAGGGGCGGCAAAAAGGTTTAAAGTTAAAAAAAGCGGTATAATCAAAAGAGGAAGCGCTTATAGAAGCCATATCCTTACAAAAAAATCGCAAAAAAGAAAAAGAAACCTAAGATCCCCTAAATATGTAGATAGCACGAATATCAAAGAAGTAAAATTATTACTCGGTATTTAATTTAATGTGAAGAAGAGGCAAAGTAAGGTTGAAACCTTCGCCTAAAAGGCTAAGTTGCAAAAGTTGCACGCCAAAAAGAAGGAGATATAATGAGAGTAAAAACAGGAACAATAAGAAGAAAAAGACACAAAAAAATATTAAAAATGGCAAAAGGCTTCTATTCAGGAAGAAGAAAGCATTTTAGAAAAGCAAAAGAACAAGTCGAAAGAAGTTTGGTATATGCTTTTAGAGACAGAAAACAGAAAAAAAGAGAATTCAGGAAATTATGGATAGTTAGAATTAATGCGGCTTGTAGATTAAACGATATAAGTTATTCAAGATTTATAAACGGATTAAAAAAAGCGGGAATTGAGCTTGATAGAAAAATTTTAGCGGATCTCGCAATGAACGAACCTCAAACTTTCGCCAAAATTGTAGAGCAGGCAAAAGCCGCTCTATAAATTTTTTTCTTTTTTTGTTTTTTAAAAATCTCTGACACTATATATTGGTGTATTGGTGTATTGGTGTATTGGTGTATTGGTGTATTGGTGTATTGGTGTATTGGTGTATTGGTGTATTGGTGTATTGGTGTATTGGTGTATTGG
>JALVTJ010000010.1 GCA_027036005.1 Nautiliaceae bacterium | reverse complement strand
GCACTATTTGGATTTTTGATTATGTTATAATAAAACTCAAATTAACAAAAGGGGTCAATTGTTACCAAAAAAAATAAACCAAAGAAAAACAAAACTCAATTTCGAAAATACCCTTATTACAGGTCCTAAAAGGGTTGGCAAAACCTTTTTGGTATTTGATTTTTTAAAAAACTTCAAAGGAAAATACAAATATATAGATTTTGCATCATACAAGGAAAAAGATTTTAATTTTGAAGGGATTGATTTAGTAATTTATGACAATTATGATTTTTCTCATCCACTTCCAAATATAACAACATTTGTAATAAGTGAAAAAAACATAGAACTTGAAGGTTTTAAAAAAATAGAGCTCAAAGGACTCGATTTTGAAGAGTTTTTTGCATTTGAAAACACAACAAATATAAATCACTGTTTTGACAGATTCTTACGGCTTGGAAATTTTCCCAGAATTTTTAATGAAGAATATTTCAAAGATGAGTATCTTCAAGAAACATTTGAACTTTTGCCTTACAATAAAGAGATTTTATCATTCTTTTTCAGACACACAGGAGAAAAATTTACACTTTATCAAATATATCAAATTCTAAAAAAAAGAATGAAAATCAGCAAAGACAGCTTTTATAAAATTACAAACGAACTTATAAAAAATAAAATTATCTATGAAGTAAATAAATTCGATTCCCCAAAATCCCCGAAAAAATTTTATGCTTATAACTTCGCTTTTAGAAATATAATGACAAATAAAAAAAATATTTTACATAAGTTTGAAAATATGATATTTCTTGAACTTAACGAAAAAGAAATTTTTTATAAAGACGCTTTAAGTTTTTATTTACCTGAAAAAGAACTGGGAATTCTCGTGATGCCTTTTGCAAGTGAAGAGAGTGTAAATGAAAAATTAAAAAAAGTAACCAATGTAAAAAAAGTTGAAGTTATTACAATTTCAAATGAATTTGAGATTAAAAATAAAAAATTCGAAGTGGAGGTAATACCGTTTTGGCAATGGCGATTTGCGGAATAGACGAAGCGGGAAGAGGCCCTATTGCTGGACCTATGGTTTATGCGGGATGCATATTAAATGAAAAGTGTAAAGTGAAAAATGAAAAGTGGTATAAAATATTAACAGATTCTAAAAAATTAACTCAAAAAAAAAGAGAGGAGTTGTTTGAGATTATAAAAGAAAATTCAATTTATTATATAGTTTTTAAATCAAATGACGAAATAGATAAAAAAGGGCTTTCAAAGTGTATCAAAGAATCTTTAATCGAAATAAAAAAAACACTAAACGCAAAAAAATATCTGTTTGATGGCAATTCGAATTTTGGAGTAGAAGGAATTGAAACGATTATAAAAGGAGATGAAAAAATAAAAGAGATAAGTGCGGCAAGTATTTTGGCAAAAGTAAGCAGAGATAGATATATGATTGAAATGGCAAAAAAATATCCCAAGTATAAATTTGAAAAACACAAAGGCTATATCACAAAAGAGCATATCGAACTTATTAAAAAATATGGGCTTTGTGATATTCACAGGAAAAGTTACAAATTAAAATCTCTTCAACCTACTCTGTTTGAGGATTTAGAATGAAAAAATTTTTAAGCATAATTTTGGCATTACATTTATATGCCGCTTTTCCAGATTTTTATTATCGTATAAAAAATATTCAAAAGCAAAAAGAGGCCTTTGTAAATATTATGCTGCCTTTAATTCAAAATGAAAATCGAAAAATTATTCTTTTAAGGAAAAAAATTATCGATATATTTAACGATCCTTTTTTTTTACTGAAAAAAGAAGATATTGTTTTTCTTGCCAAACTGGCAAAAAAATATAAAATCAAAGATATTTTCAATGAAAAAGAATACTTATTAAAAATAGACAAAATTCCGCCATCCCTTGCTCTTGCTCAAGCAGCAATAGAAAGCGCATGGGGAAAAAGCAGATTTGTGCGTCTTGGAAACAATCTTTTCGGACACTGGAAATATTCAAACGATGGAATAAAACCAAAAAGTAGATATGCTGATATTGACATAAATTACTCTTTAAGAATTTTCCCGAGTATTGAAGCTTCTCTTGGGGCATATATGCTTAATCTAAATAGAAACCCTGCATATAAAAATTTCAGAAAAAAAAGAGCTCTATTCAGAAAAAAACATAAAATTTTTACCGGTTTGGATGCAGCTCCTACAATAAAAGATTATTCACAATTAAAAGAAATCTATGTTAAAAGAATCGAAAATTTGATAAACTGTAACAAATGGATAAGATTTGACAAAATTGCTATAAACAAATAAAGGCTAAAAATGAATATATATCAACAATATTTTAATTTAGGAATTAATTGGGGAGTGAAAATTTTAGGTGCAATTGTCATATTTATAATAGGAAAATGGATTTGTAAAATATTAACAAATCTTTTGAAAAAAGGGCTTGAAAAATCAAAAATAGATATAACTTTAATCAAATTTTTAGGAAATCTTATATATTTTGGTTTATTGGTATTGGTTATTATTGCTGCTCTTGGCACACTGGGAATAAATACAGCTTCTTTTACTGCAATAATTGCAGCCGTTGGTTTTGCTGTGGGTATGGCTTTAAAAGATAATGTGTCAAATTTCGGAGCCGGCGTTTTAATTTTATTTTTAAAACCCTTTAAAGTCGGAGATGTAGTCAACGCAGGAGGTGCAAGCGGAAGTGTGGAAGAAATAGGAATTTTTAATACCGTAATAAAATCAGGAGACAATGTAATTACAATTGTTCCGAATTCTAATATTATAGGAAAAAATATTACCAATTATTCTTCAAAACCGATAAGAAGAATTGATCTTGTTATCGGTGTGGGATATAAAGACGATTTAAAACTTGTCAAAAAAACACTTGAAGAAATCATCTCTTCGGATAAAAGAATTTTAAAAGAACCTTCTCCTACCATAGCATTATCCGAACTGGCCGAAAGCAGTGTAAATTTCAATGTCAGACCTTGGGTAAAAAGCGAAAATTACTGGAATGTCAGGAGCGATTTACTTGAAAAAATAAAACTAACTTTTGATGAAAAAGGAATAAACATTCCGTATCCTCAAATAGATATTCACATAGAAAAAGCGAGTTAATTTAGCTTTTTTTAATTTATTTAACACTTACAACTCAAAACCCCTCATCCCTCATCTCTCTTCCCTATTCCCCATTCACCCATTCGCTAATATTTCTATAAATTCCATCCATTAGCCTTTCTCTTGATTGCTTACTCGTCCATGCAACATGAGGAGTTAAAATTGTTTTGTTTTTAAATTCTAAAAGCGGATTATTTTTATCAATTGGTTCTTTCTCAAAAACATCAAGTCCGACTAAAATATCTTTTTTTTCTAAAATTTCTGCTAAATCCATTTCATTGATTATTCCCCCTCGTCCTACATTCACCAAAATAGCCCCGTTTTGGATTAAATTTAAATTCTCTTTGTTTAGTAAATTTTTTGTATTTTCATTTAAAGGTGCATGAATTGTAATAATTTTAGAAGTTTTTAAAAGTTCATTAAGAGAAAGCCTTTTAAATTCATTATTTCGGTTTTTACCGCTTGTTGAATAATAAACAACCTCAGCGCCAAAAGCCTTAGCAAGTTTTGCCACTCTCCTTCCAATTTCACCAAGTCCTATTATCCCCCATCTTTTGGTCGCTATTTCAAACCAATTTTGAATATGTGTAAAAATTTTTGAATCGGGATATTTTTTACGAGTATATTCATCGAAATAACAAATTTTGTTTAAAAGCGATAAAACCAAAGCAAATGTATGCTGAACAACTGAATTAGTAGAATATCCAGCTACATTTTTAACGATAATTCCTTTTTTCTTGGCATACTTCAAATCCACATTATTCATTCCTGTTGCCGCTATTTGAATAAATTTTATATTACTTTTATCCATAATTTCCTTATCAATCATAACCTTATTCGTAACCACAATATCGACATTTTTCACCCTTGCCAATGTTTTTTCCTTAGGAGTCACGTCATAAATTTCAACTTCTCCAAATTCTCTAAATCTATCAAAATCCACATCTCCCAGAGTTAAAGTATCTAAAAAAACTATTTTCATTTTTTACCTTTACAATTTTTTCATTATAAATTTTGATAACATAAATATAACAAAAGATATGAAAAAAAGTATTAAACTAAGCTCCATCGCCGTGTGTAAATCCGAATTAAACACAGATGTAAATATCTCCAATGATATGGTGTTGGTCTGAAACGGAATATTGCCTCCTAACATAAGACTTATTCCCACTTCTCCCAAAACTCTCGAAACACTTAAAAGCAACGATGAAATAACTATTTTTTTTATACTCGGAAGAATTATTTTAAAAAAGGTATATATTTCGCTCTTACCTGATATTAAAGAAGCTTCAATTATATTTCTCGGAAAATGTTCAACAGAGGAAATTATAGGTTTGACATACAAAGGTATTCCTGCAATAAATCCAGCAATAATTAAAGAATAAAAATTAAAAACAAGATGAATATGCATTTTATTTAAAATTTCACCAAAATAATTATCATTGCTAAAAAGCCATAGAAGCAAAAACCCTATAACAATAGGAGGAAAAGCCAAAGGAAGTTCAATTAAAAAATTCACTAATTTTTTTAAAATTCCTTCTTTTTTAATATGTAAAAAAAACACTATCAAAGAACCTAGGCTTAAAAAAAGCAAAATGCATATTCCAGCTACTTTGAATGTTAAAACAATCGAAAAAATAGCTTCGCTGTTTAATTTAAAGTCCATATTTACTTAAATACTCCTTAACTTTTTTAGATTTTAAAAAGTTTATAAATTTATTTAATTCAGAATTGTTTTTAATTTTTGCAACGGAAATGAAAATCGGCTTATAAGTATTAGTAGGAATAATAATATAATAAAATTTTTTAAGTAAAATCGCTTGCGAAAGACTTGCTACTGCACCTCCTACCTGATTCATTATAAGGTAATTAATTCCCTGAGGCATCATTGTCACAATTAATTTATTTATTTTCAAATGTAAATTTTTAAAAGCTTCTTTTGCCGCCCTTCCGTAAGTAGTATGTTGTTCGTTTGGAATTGCTATTCTTCTTATTTTTTGTAAATTCTTTAAAGAATTAATCTTTTTTTTACTTAAAATCACCATTTTATCTTGACCTATTGTATAAACAATATTTTTGTTATGTTTTTTTAAAATTTCCCTATCCCCTATTATAGCATCAATAGTTCCTCTATTAGCAAAAAAAATCAAACCTCCCATAGGTCCGTATACGGCTTTTATATTTGCATTGTATTTATGATTGTATTGGGTTATGAGCGGTTGAAAAATATTTTTATAACCTCCTGCAATTCCAAGTGTTAAAGATGCAAACGAAAAAGTAATCAAACAAAGGCTAAATAATAATTTTTTCATTTTTACTCCTTAAAAATTGTATTTTAAAATCATTCTAAATAAATTCATATTAACTTTTGCAAAAGCAACCTTTTCAGAAACACTATTTAAAGAATATTTTCTGCTAAACAATGATTCAAAATCAATATTTTTATATTTGGTTTTTAATTCAAAGCTAAATTGAGCAAAACTTGGCATTATATATTTATTTAACAAATGATTATTTATACTTGCCAAATAATATTTACCGAAATCCGTTTCAATTTTAAATTTTTTAATTTTTTGAATATATTTTACACACCAAGCATGCCATCCACCGTTTCCTTCTGTTGATTCCAAATGTTGAAAAGTAAATATATGCATTTTCCCCCATTCTCTCGGAAACATAAAACGCCCTTGATTAGTAACATAATTATAATTAAATGTAAATAAACTGTTTTTAAATCCGCTGCCTATTTCTATTCCGTAAAGTTGTGTTTTTTCGTTTTTTTTCATATATGTTTTTGTAACATCGGCATTCCCCCCGTTACCAACGGCTTTTTCATTCCCATATTCCACACCGGCAATTATTTTGAATTTATTGAAATTCTTTTTATATGTATTTCTTATATAAGCCAAATTAAAAAGATTTTGTGCATAATAATCCCAAAACTGAAATTTATTCTTTTTGAAAAAATTTTTATATCCTAAAACATACAAGCCATTAGTTGATATATTTTCATAATAATCACCTTTTACTTTTTCTTTAACAGGTTCAACTCCTTCACCATATCCATATCCCAAAGAATTTTTTAAACTTCTAAAATGAGGTGTACCTTTTGGCCAAACGGCGTTTATAAAAATAAAACTTAATATATTGGTATTTATTTTTTTACTTAAATATATACCTTGAAAAATATTCGGTATCATTTTACAATTTGCAGGATTTAAAAAGGGTGTATTTATTTTAAATCTTCCAATTTTCATTAAAAAGTTTTTTTGATGATATTTTAAATAAACATCTCCTAAATTAGCTATAAATTTTTTATTCAAATCTGTTAAATCAACCAAACCTTTAACATATCTGGAATTTTTTTTGGTTATCGGATCTAAACTGTTTTTACTAATATTGGTATTGATAAATGAAGAAAAATAACCAGCAATTGCAAAAGAAAAATTTTTTGATATCTTATTTGTTATTTTTAATTCACCTCCAAAAGCATTACCAAAGTAATCTTTTAAATTATGGTTATTTTCTTGAAGATAATAATTTTTTAAATAACCATTTATTTTAAATTTTTGAGGCAAATTATTTGCAGCTAATAAACAAAAAATTAAAAACAATAAATTTAACTTCTTCATTTTTACTCCTTTAATAAGGGCACCCGAGATGGAAATCTCCCTTATTAAGGAGTTAGGGCTTCTTTCCAAACTCGGGAGGCTTAACCGTTTCCGATTAAACCCTATCGGCTTTATTCCCATAGCTAAGCCTTAGGCAATAAAGCTCGAAACCCTTTTGATTTTTTGTATTATAATATTTTAAAACTTAAAAAAAACTTAATTTTTTTATTTCTTATATATTCTCAGAACAAAAATAAAAATGTTATAATTTTCAAAAAGGATTAAATTGAAAAAACTAATTATTTTAACAATAACTGTTTTGAGTTATTCATTTACAATGCGGGCAACTTATAATGCAAGATACGGCTGGTTTGGAACTATTGCAACAGCCAGCGGTTTTTTTGAAAAAAATGCAACTGATTACATTATAAAAACACATTCCAAACTTTTGGGAATAGCGGGTCTTTTTTCTCATCATCTACAAAACAATTATATATCAATAGGCAAAATAAAAAACGGAATTTTATATCCGAAAGAATATATTACTATAAGAAAAAACTCAAAAAAAGAAGTCAAAACTTTTTATATTTTTCATAAAAAATATATTCAAAAAATAAGATTCAAAAACGGTAAGCTTGAAACTAATTCAACAGTTTCTTATTATGCAAATCAAGATGTTTTGTCTTTATACTTTAATCTCCCTAAATTTATAAAAAATTATAATAAAACATACACGTTTTATGCTCTTGGGGGAAGACATAAAGACGGGAAAATAGAAATTAGTTTTCCAAAAGGTAAAGAGCTTAAAGAAATCAAGAATGAATTCGATAATGCAAAAGGTATATATTTAAAGGCAAACTTATTTAATAAAGTATTCGCAGGAGATAAAGGAATTTTATATCTGGTAATCAATCCTAAAAATTGGGTTACTTTAAGAGGAATAGTAAAAAACGTTTTAAAAATAGGGGATTTAAAAGGGAAACTCGTTAATTTTAAACAAGTCCCTTAGTTTCCAAATATTTGGTATCGTAATTGTTATTTATAAAATCTTCGTTTTCAAGCATTTTCAAATGAAATGGAATTGAAGTTTTAATTCCTCCGACTTTAAATTCTCTCAAAGCCTCTTTCATAACGCTTATGGCTTTGTTTCTATCTTTGCCGTAAGTAATGACTTTTGCTATTAAACTGTCATAATATTGCGGTATTATATAACCAGCATATATATGAGTATCAACTCTTACATCCTTACCGCCGGGAATGTAAAGTTTTTGGATTTTTCCCGGAGATGGAATAAATCTTTCAGGATCCTCCGCCAAAATTCTGCACTCAATCGCATGGCCTTTTATATTAATCTCTTCTTGGGAAGGTATTTTTTCTCCTTCTTCCACTCTTATCATCCATTCAACCAAATCAAGCCCCGAAACCATTTCGCTAACAGGGTGTTCTACTTGTAATCTTGTGTTCATTTCCATAAAATAAAAATCAAGATTTTTATCAACCAAAAATTCAATCGTCCCGGCGGAATAATACTTAATAGCTTTTGCAGCTTTAACAGCCGTTTGATGAAGTTTGGCTCTTGTCTTTTCATCAAGAATATTTGCAGGGGATTCTTCGATTAATTTTTGATGCCTTCTTTGAAGCGAACAATCCCTTTCTCCAAGATGAATCACATTTCCGTGTTTGTCTCCCAAAATCTGAACTTCAATATGGCGCGGTTTTTCAATATATTTTTCCATATAAATAGTCGGATCTCCAAAAGCGCTTTCGGCTTCGCTGGATGCTGCCAAAAATGCATTTTCTATATAACTCTCATCCTCAACAACCCTCATTCCTCTTCCGCCTCCTCCGCTTGCCGCTTTAAGAATCACTGGATAGCCTATTTCCTTTGCCACTCTTTTAGCTTCTTCAACATTTTTTATCGCGCCTTCGCTCCCCGGAATCACAGGCACTCCTGCTTTTTTCATAACTTCTTTTGCTTTGCTTTTATCTGCCATAAGCTCCATTACTTCAAGAGAAGGTCCTATAAATCCAATATTGTGAGCATTGCATATTTCCACAAAACTTTGATTTTCACTCAAAAACCCGTATCCAGGAAAAATAGCATCGCATTCCGTCATTTCCGCAGCCGTAATAATAGCCGGAATATTTAAATAACTTTGATTTGAAGGAGCGGGTCCAACACATACGCCTCCATCTGCAAATTTTAAATAAATAGCATCTTTATCCGCAGTTGAGTAAATACACACAGCTTCTTTATTAAGTTTATGTATAGCCCTTATCGCCCTAAGGGCTATTTCGCCTCTGTTTGCTATTAAAATCCTTTGCATTAATCAAGCCTTTTTACTCTAAAAAGCGGAGTATCAAATTCAACAGGTTCTCCGTCTTCCACTAAAATTTCCATAATTTCCATATCAAACTCGGCTTCAAGTTCGTTCATTATTTTCATTGCTTCTATAATACACAAAGTCTGGCCTTTCTTAATTTTATCGCCAACTCTTACATAAGGAGGAGAATCAGGGCTTGGCGCTTGATAAAACGTTCCAACCATAGGAGATGAAATAATTTCTCCTTCCACTTCACATTCCGGTTTCGCTTCTATTTTCTGAACAACAGGTTCTTGAATCTGAGGCGTTTGGATGATCTGTTGAGATGCAGAGGGGGCTGCAACGCTTTTATCAAGATATATTCGAAAATCTTCGGTTTCCAACTCCAATATATTGGTTTTTGATTTATCAAAAGCATCAAGTATTTTTTTAAAATCTTTATAATCCATTATAACTCCTTGCATTTGCCTTTTTAAAATAATAACATATTTTGATACAATTTTAAAAAATGCAATATTAAAAAGGTTATGTATGGGTGTAAAATCAGATAAATGGATCAGATGTATGGCAAAAAATTTTCAAATGATCACTCCTTTTGAAGAAAAACAGATTAGAAAAGGAACAATAAGTTACGGAGTAAGCTCTTACGGGTATGATATCAGGGTTAGCGATGAATTTATGGTTTTTACAAATATAAATTCAACGGTAGTCGATCCCAAAAATTTTGATGAAAGAAATGTTGTAAATATAAAAGGAAACTGTATTATTCCTCCTAATTCTTTTGCGCTTTGCAGAAGTGTGGAATATTTTAAAATGCCAAGAGACGTTTTGGCAATATGTGTAGGGAAAAGCACATATGCAAGATGCGGGATTATTGTAAACGTTACACCTATCGAGCCTGAATGGGAAGGGCATATAACAATTGAAATAAGCAATACAACACCGCTTCCGGCAAAAATATATGCAAACGAAGGTATTGCCCAGCTTATATTCTTAGGAGCGGATGACAATATATGTGAAACGAGTTATGCGGATAAAAAAGGAAAATACCACGGACAAAAAGGAATAACCTTGCCAAAAGTAGATAAATAAATGGAAAATGGAAAATGGAGAATGGAAAATAAGCTTAAACTATGTATTGCACTTGATAATCCAAGTAAAGAAGAAAATTTAAAATTAGCAAAAGAAATTAAAGAATATTCAAAAGATATATGGCTAAAAGTCGGGTTCAGAAGTTTTATAAGAGATGGAAAAGAATTTATAGTTGAGTTAAAGAAGATGGGATATAATGTTTTTTTGGATTTAAAACTTTACGATATTCCCAATACAATGGCCGATGCAGCAGAAGAAATTGCAAAAATGGAAATTGATATGTTCAATATCCATGCCAGTGCCGGAATAAAAGCAATGAGAGAGGTTATGAACAGAATCGAAAAATTTGAAAAAAGACCTCTTGTTTTGGCCGTAACCGCCCTTACAAGCTTTGATAACGAAGAATTTAAAAAAATTTACGGGCAAGATATTGAGATTAAAGCAAAAAAGTTTGCAAAAGAAGCTTACAAAGCGGGGCTTGACGGAGTTGTATGCAGTGTTTGGGAAAGTCTTGAAATCAAAAACGACACTAATGAAAATTTTCTAACCCTTACACCCGGCATAAGACCGTTTGGTGAAAATGCCGGTGATCAAAAAAGGATTGCCGATATTAAAACGGCTAAAAAACATAAATCCGATTTTATAGTAATAGGCAGACCCATTTATAAATCCGATAATCCAAAAAAAATAGTAGAAAAAATATTAAAGGAGATTCAATGAAAAAAATTATTTTAGTTTTAAGTGCAGCAGCGATTTTATTCGCATTTGACAAAATTTTGCCTCAAAAAGATACAAATAAAATTTTAAAATCAACCCCTATATATAATCAAATAGCACCTTTGATAAAAAAAGGAAAAATAAAAACAAAAGCTACATTAAAAGACAATTTTTATATTATAGAAGTTATCACTCCAAGAGGAAAAGGGCTTATTTATGTAACAAAAGATAAAAAATATACTATAATAGGAAGAGTTTTGAAAAAAAATGGAGAAATGCTTGTTCCGAATTTTCCAAAAAATGCAAAAATTATAAAAAAAGGTGTTTTATTCACATTTGGAAAAGGAAACAAAGAAATATATCTTGTAACAGATCCTCAGTGTCCGTTTTGTAGATTAATGGAAAAAGAAAAAAAGAATTTACTTGTTAAAGATTATAAAATTCATGTAATTTTAATGCCTTTGCCGTTTCATAAATATGCAAAAAAGATGAGTTATTATATTTTAGCCGGTAAAACGGATAAAGAAAAAGCAAAAAGACTGCAAGAAGTGCTTGGCGGAAGCAATAAATGGAAAAATTTCCATCCTACAAAAGAGCAGTTAAATAAATTCAATAAAGAATTAGCCGCATCCAAAAAAGCTGCCGATGAACTTGGAGCACAAGGAACACCAAGCGTATATGATAAAAATTTCAATCCTATTCCTTGGCCTAAATTGGGAGAGAAAAAATGAGTTTGGCAAGTGATTTTGTAGATGCTACACTTTGTTGTTCTTTAAAAATAATAAGAGCTCTTCATGAAGAGCTTAATTTATTCGAAGCAAAAGGTATAGGCTACGGAGGAGATAGAAGTTTAAATATAGATTTAATTGCAGAAAAATTTTTTATCGAAAAACTAAGCGAGTTTGGAAATATTTTTTCAGAAGAAATAGGGTATGTAGAGAATGGAAAAGAAAAAAAAATAATAATTGACCCGATTGACGGAAGCTATAATGTTTCAAACCATATTCCATATTTTGGAACAAGCGTATATTTTGAAGATACGGCTGCGGTTGTGGTAAATTTAAGCAACGGGGATTATTTTGTCAAAACTCCTAAGGAAAAGATTTTTAATAATCTGTTTAGAAAACCTTTCAGATCCAATTTCAGACACGATGTAATTATTTTTGAAAAAGCATATAAAAATCCCGATATTGTAGAAAAATTATGCAAACACAATCTCAAATTCAGAGCGCCAGGCTCTCTTAGTCTTTCATTATGTTATGGGGAAGCAAGCAAAGCCGTTATTTACAAAGGCGATATAAGAGAATTTGATATAGCCGCAGCAAAATATTATAATAGTGAATGTTTTTGGCATTTTGAAGACGATTTGATTGTTATGAGCCCTCATAAAAACGATTTGAATGAAATTTTAAGCATTATAAAGGAATAAAAATGGGATTTAGCGGTTTTTTAAAAAAATTTAAAAAAAAACAGCCATCCAAAGAAGAAAAACCTACAACATGGATAAAATGTCCCGCTTGCGCAGCGATAAGCTTCTAC
This sequence comes from Nautiliaceae bacterium, assembly GCA_027036005.1. Lineage (GTDB taxonomy): Bacteria > Campylobacterota > Campylobacteria > Campylobacterales > Nautiliaceae > JALTBU01. Next base: position 38,284 of record JALVTJ010000010.1, on the reverse strand, counting down.
AAAGAAGTTCAAAAGCAAAACAATACATGTCCGAAATGCGGATATCATTTTAGAATGAACGCAATAGACAGAATTAAACTTTTGGCAGACGAAAATACTTTTGTTGAGTATGATAAAAATTTAGAACCAAATGATCCTCTTAATTTTGTAGATAAAAAAAGTTACAAAAAAAGAATAGAGGAAAATTACAAAAAAACATCCAAAAAATCTTCGGCAATTTCGGGAGAATGCAAAATAAACGGAATTTTAACCCAGCTTGTCGTTTTTGATTTTGAATTTATGGGAGGCAGCCTCGGAAGCGTGGAAGGTGAAAAAATAGTCAGGGCAGTAAAAAGGGCTATTGAAAAAAACACCGGATTGGTTATCGTATCCACAAGCGGCGGAGCAAGAATGCAAGAGAGCACGTTTAGTTTAATGCAAATGGCAAAAACAAGTGCGGCTCTTGCAAGCTTGGCGGAACATAATCTTCCTTACATTTCAGTTTTAACGGACCCTACGTTCGGAGGAGTTAGCGCTTCTTTTGCATTTTTGGGAGATTTTATCATAGCCGAACCCGGTGCTATGATCGGATTTGCAGGACCAAGGGTTATAAAACAGACTATCGGAGAAGATTTGCCCCAAGGTTTCCAAAGAGCGGAATTTTTACTTGAACACGGACTTATTGATATGGTGGTAAAAAGAGATAAACTTAAAAAAACAATAGCCGATTTATTAAAATATACATTAAAAATTTCCGCTTAATTAAAATGGCTCTTTACGCCCTTTTGGATTTCGATACTCTTCAAAAATATAATATTTCAATAAAGGATTTTTGCAAAAATGCCAAAGGTTTAAAAGCAAAAATACTTCAATACAGAGATAAAAATTCCACTTTTGAAGAAAAACTAAAAAGAATAAAAGAGATTAGAAAATATTGGAAAAAAATATTAATTGTAAATGATACTGTTGAACTTCTTCCCTTTGCTGATGGTATTCACATAGGACAGGAAGACTTACAAAATTTATGTGAAAAGTTTAATGTAAACAAATATGAAATGATAGAAATATTAAAAAACACTAAAAAGATAGTCGGTCTTTCCACCCACAATAAAGAAGAAATTTTAAAAGCAAACAAACTGCCGCTAAATTATATAGGTCTTGGGGCATATCGCCCTACTCTTACAAAAGAAACTTCTAATATTTTGGGAGAAAAAATTATAAAACTGATAAAATATTCTTATCATCCGGTTGCAGTTATAGGAGGCGTTAAAATTTATGATAAAATTCCATCAAAATTTAAAGTGGTGGGAAGCGATATATGCGAATTGACGTCTATTCAATCGAAAAAAAAGAGGATTTTCAAAAGGAAATAAATGAATTTATTAAAAAATCAAAACCTTTTGCAGAAATAAAAAACATTACTCTTTATCCTAAAAATCTATCTAAATCCGCTGATCCTCAAAAAGAGTATTCAAAAATTTTTGAAAAATATCTTAATAATGCTTTTAATATCATTCTCTCCCCGGAGGGAAAATTAATGGATTCTTTTGAATTTTCAAAAATTTTTGAGCACTCTAATATAAATTTTTTTATAGCGGGTGCATGGGGATTTGAAGAAAAATTTAAAAAAAACAAAAAAATAATTTCGCTAAGCCCTCTTACTATGAGCCATAAAATAGCAAAACTGGTGCTATTCGAGCAAATTTTCAGGGGACTTAGTATAAAAAACAATCATCCCTATCATAAATAAAGGAGAAAAAATGAGTATTAATTTGAGCCACTTTAAAGAAATGCTGCTTTTAAGAAAAGCGGAACTTGAAAAAATTCTTTTTAACATACAAAACGAAATAAAAGACATTAATTCTATTGAAACCAAAGACGAAGCGGATTTAGCGGCTTCCAATATGGATAGCGGAAGAAATTTCCAAATATATATGAAACAAAAAAAAGAGCTTGATGAAATAAATGAAGCTCTTAAAAAAATAGAAGAAGGAACATACGGTATCTGCGAAATGTGCGACGAACCTATTAACGAAGAAAGATTGAGAATAAAACCTTATGCAAAATATTGTATAATATGCAAAGAAATAATGGAAAAGGAACAAAAAAACAAATGAAAAAATATATAATTTCAAGTATTATTTTTATTGCGATTATTTCTTTATTTATTTATATTCAGGATAACGCATATACCACCCTTTCGCTTTTCGGAAGTAATCTTACACTACCGAATGCTTTATGGAGTGCGTTGTTTTTAACTCTTTTTTTATTTTTTACCATTATATTTTTTTTAATTATTCATTTTAAAACCTATATCTACAAAAAAAATATTCAAAAAGATATACTTATAATAATCGAAAACATCAAAAACAATATTTTTTACAAAAACAAAACAAAACCTGTAAAAATTTTAAATTCCATAAATTCTTTTGTGGAAAATATAGAAGGATTGAATATTAAACCCGTTAAAAAAGAAAACTTTGAATTTTTAGAAGATATCGAAAAACTTCAAAAAGGCGAAGTTATCGAAATAGGAAAATACAATTTAAACGAAAACAATCCGTGGTTTATACAAAATATTAAAAACAGATTAATCCAAAATCCCGATTATGCAAAAGAAGTATTGAAAAAATTCAAAAACGAAGAGCTTAAAAAAGAGGCATTTTATATTTTTGCCAAAAAAGCCGAAATTAAGGAAATTCTAAAATATCCATACGATATTACATTTGAAATTATCGAAGCCCATATTAAAGATGATAATCTAAAAGAACTACTTGAAAAAGCCAAACTTACACCCAAAGAAGAGATACAAATCGCAAAAAAAATTTATAATACTAAAACACCGGATGAAGAATTGGAAATTTTATCTCCTCTTAAATGGGGCAAAAGCTATCTTGCCTTAAAATACGAACATATCGAACTTGCAAAAGAGATAATAGAAGCAAACAATCTTAAATTTTTCGAATATTTTTTAAAACTTAAAACTTCACAGGAAAAAACAGATATTGATGAATATCTCGATGCTGCCAAAATCTTCTAATCTTTTTTTCCTCGCTCCGCTTGCGGGATATACGGATTTGCCTTTTAGAAGTGTTGTTAAAAAATTCGGATGCGATTTAACGTTCTCTGAAATGATTAATGCAAACGCTATTGTTTATAATAATGAAAAAACAAAAAAAATGATGGTTAAATCCCCAAATGAAAATCCCTTTTTTATTCAAATTGCCGCAAACAACTCTGAAAATGCAATAAAAGCCGTTGAAATAATAAATGAAATCGATGAAATTTCAGGTATTGACATAAATCTTGGATGTCCTGTAAAAAAAGCCAGAAGAAGTGGTTTTGGCGGAATTTTACTTAAAAAAGAAAATCATCCGCTTTTAAAAAAAATCGTATCCGCTATTGTCAAAACTTCAAAAAAAAGAGTAAGTGCAAAAATACGGCTCGGATTTGATGAAGATATTGTTGGGGATATTTCCAAAATGCTTGAAGATTTGGGAGTTGAATTTTTAACAATACACGCAAGACTTGTAACACAAATGTATAACGGAGAGGCAAATTACGATTCAATAAAAAAAGCTATAAAACATCTCTCAATTCCCGTAATAGCAAACGGAGATATAACCGATTACAAAAAGGCAAAAAAGGTGCTTGAATATACAGGTGCAAAAGGCGTGGCAATAGGAAGAGGGGCTATCGGAAAACCTTGGATTTTCCTTGAAATGAAACAAAAAGGAAACATCTCATCAGAACAAAAAAAAGAGGTAATTTTAGAACATTTCACCCAAATGGTTAAATGGTATGGGGAATATGGGGTTATTTTATTTAGAAAGCATCTGCACGGATATTCAAAAGGTATAACAAATGCAAGTGAATTAAGAGGAAAAATAAACTCCGAAACCGACCCTGAAATTATTAAAAAACTTATTAAGGAGTATTTTAATGTTTAACGGACTTATCAGGGAAATAGGAAAAATAAAAAATTTTTCGGATAATAAACTTAAAATCATCTCGAAATTAAAACCCAAAATAGGGGATTCTATTGCAATAAACGGCGTATGTTTAACTGTTACAAAAGTATATCCGGACGGATTTGAAGTAGAACTTTCTCCTGAAACACAAAAAATTATTCCTCTCGAAAACTATAAAAAAGAAAAATTGGTCCATTTAGAAGAAGCACTTAGATTTGGAGATAAGATTGACGGGCATTTGATTCAAGGGCATGTGGATGCTGTGGGAGAAATTTTGGAAATCAAAAAAAACCGAAACTCCTATGACATAATAATCAAAACATCTCCCAAAATAATGAAATATATAGTTCCAAAAGGCAGTATTGCAATTGATGGAGTAAGTCTTACGGTAAATGATGTTTATTCGGACAGATTCAGACTCACAATCATTCCCCATACGTTTGAAAATACAATATTTAAATATTATAAAATCCATCAAAAAGTAAATATCGAAACCGATATGTTTGCAAGATACATTTATCATATGTTTAAAGAAAAAAAAGAGGATATCGACAATAAAATACTTGCATGGTGGTAATTAATGTAATCTTAAATTTTCCTTAACGCAAAATTCACTTGTAAATACTAAAATATCGATATAAAAACTTTTAAGGAGTATAAATGAAAAAATTGTTAATGGCAGTAGGATTAAGTATCGCTCTTTTTGCAGGAAATATCCATTTAAAAATAGACAATTCAAACTTACACAGAGTTTCTCCAAATCAAAACGGAGAAGTTCTTTCTTTTGCACCTATTGTAAAAAAGGTTATTCCAAGTGTTGTAAACATTTCAACAGTAAAAATAGTCGAAATCAAATTCCCCGAAGCATTTAAAAGATTTTTTAACGATCCGTTTTTTCAAAGATTTTTCGGTCCTTTCGGATATAATAACAATCAACCACAAAAAAGAAAAGAATATGCTCTTGGAAGCGGAGTTATACTTTCAAAAAACGGTTATATCGTTACAAACTACCATGTTGTAAGCGGTGCTACAAAAATTATCGTGAAAACAATTAATGGCAAAGAATATAAAGCAAAACTTATAGGAAGTGATCCTAAAACTGATTTGGCGGTTATTAAAATAAACGCAAAAAATTTAAAGCCTATTACAATAGCAAATTCTGATAAATTGCAAGTAGGAGATTTGGTTTTGGCAATAGGTAATCCTTTTGGACTTAGAGAAAGCGTAACAGCTGGTATTATTAGTGCTCTAAATAGAACATCCATAGGACTAAACGATTATGAAGATTTTATTCAAACAGACGCAGCGATTAATCCCGGAAACAGCGGAGGTGCGCTTGTTGATATGAAAGGAAGATTAGTAGGAATTAATTCTGCAATTCTTACTAAAAGTGGAGGAAATAATGGTATCGGATTTGCCATCCCTAGTAATATGGTTAAATTCGTCGTAACTTCACTTATTACAAAAGGAAAAGTCGTTAGGGGATATTTAGGTGTTATGATTAGTAATATTGATGCAAGCAAAGCCAAACTTTACGGAATAGACCATGGCGTTTTGATAAATAATGTCCAACCTCATTCGGCTGCCAGCAAAGCTGGGCTAAAACCAGGGGATATTATAGTAGCCGTTAATGGGGAAAAAGTAAATAATGCAGGTGAGCTTAGAGATAAAATAGCATTTAAAGGTGCTGGAGCGGAAGTTATCTTAACTGTTTATAGAAATGGAAAATTTATAAAAATAAAAGCAAAACTCGGTGCCCTTAAAACAAAAGAGCTTAAAATTCAAAATATTAAAACATTAAAAGGTGTTATTTTAAAACAAAAAGATCACAAAGTAATAATTGCAAAAATTAAACCTAACAGTTATGCAGCAATGATCGGACTTAAAAAAGGTGATATTATTTTGAAAGTTAAAACAATCAAAACAGGTAAATGGATAGAAATATATTCAATAGATGAACTTACAAAATTATTAAAAGGACTTGAAAGAGGCGACGCCTTAATTGAAGTTCAAAGAAAAAACGAAATTTTCATAACCCAGCTTTGATATGAAAATACTTTTGGCTCCGAGTGAAAGAAAAAGCAAAGGGGGCGATTTTCCCCCAATTAATAAAAATTCGTTTATTTTCCCAGAAATTTATGAAAAAAGAGTTGAAATTATTAAAAAATACGATGAATTTCTAAAAATAACAAAAGATATCAAAAATTTCGGAAAAGACAAATCGTCCGTTTTTACCCGTCCTGCAAAAAAAGCGATTTTAAGATATACCGGTGTGGCTTTTGAACATTTGAATTATCCAAGTTTAAATACAAAAGCACAAAAATGGATTGATGAAAATGTCCTTATTTTTTCCAATCTTTTCGGAGTAATCAGCGCAAAAGATCAAATTCCTTATTATACCCTCAAACAAGGGAGCAAACCCGGATTTGATATCTATAAAGAACATCAAAAAATATTTACCCCAATTTTAGATGAATTAAACCAAAAAGAAATTTTTATAGATTTAAGGGCAAAATTTTACGAAAAAATATATAAACCTAAAAATTATATAACGTTTACATTCATTAAAAACGGCAAAATTGTAAGCCATTTTGCAAAAGCATATAGAGGACTTTTAACAAAACAAATAGCAATCCATCAACCCAAAAGCGTAAAAGAGATTTTAAAAATAGAATTTCCGAATATTAAAATTGCAGAAATTATGGAAAAAAAAGAAAATAAGACAATTATCTGTGAAATTATCTAATTATGGCACAAAGGATATTGTTTGGCTTTATTAAAAATTTCTTTAATAACACTTGAATCATTTATTTTTTTCATTAATTCGTATGCATAATCGCTACTTCTTGGCGTATTGCAAAGTGCCGCTCTGAATGTATATAAAAGCGCCTTTTCATTGTCTTTTATCGATTTTGCATATGCCAACAAAACTCCTCCGATATTATATTTTAAAGATTTTTTCAAATATAATTTATTGCCCGTAAGTTTATAAAGCAAATAATATCCTTTTGGATTTTGTGATAAATCTATTTTTTTTAAAACATTTAAAGCCAATTTGTTTTGATTGTTATTAACATAAAAATTAGCTAAAATAATTTTCGCCGATTTAATATTATGTTTAATCGCCTCTTTTAAATTATTGACAATTAATTCGTAATTGTCATTAGCCAAATTGGTTTTTAAATATAAATTCGCAAGTTTCAAATAAGCTTGATAATACCCCTCTTTCAAAGCCATACGATAATAAATTTCCGCTTTTTCTGGGTCCAAATCAACTACATTTCCCTGAATATACAAATCTCCCAAAAATGTCAAATCTTTGGGATTTTTATATTTTTTGACATAATTGAGAAATATTTTCAAATATTTTTCGACATCATCTTTAACAATACCTTTTAAAACCATTTTGGCATATAAAATTTCCGCCCTTTCGTATCCGTTGTTTTTAGCCTTTTCAAGCCAAAAAAGTGTTTTATTCAAATCATTATACGTATTATAAATTTTAGCAAGTTCGTATTGACTTACAGAATCATTTTCTTCGGCGTAAAATTTATAAATTGTAGCTGCTTTGATAATTTCAGGAGGGTTGAAAAATTTCAAATATGCATTTGCCACTCTCCTATCAAGATTGATATTCAGAGGAGATTCCAATTTACAAAGTTTCAAATAAAGCTTGCAAACCTCAATTTTGGGAATGTTTTTAACAAGCCCTTTCGAATATAACGACGAAAGATAATGAAGCGCTTTTATATTGTTGTTTTTTGCAAAAAAAGTTAATATTTTTAAAGATGCCTTTTTATTCTTGCCTTTTAGAAAATTCAAATACGCATTTTCTATCAATGCGGGAGTGAATCGTTTTTTTACAAGAGGTCTTAAATACCTATTAATTTCTTTTTTATCGTATATTTTTGAATACAAATACAAATGCCAAAGTGCATCGGTTTTGTTAATATCCATATATTGCATATAAATCTTTTTGGCAAGATGATATCTGTTTAAAACCGGATATTTAATTACCAACTGCGCCAAAATCATTTTAGGAGCGAATAATTTAAAAGTTCCGCTTAAAGCCTGTAAATATTCGAGCGTTCGATTAATATCCATTTTGGAATAATGTTTATTTACGCTCAATCTTAAATAATTGTTTTCCTGAATATCAAGAGCAATTAATTCAAGTTTTCCTCTTATATATCCTCTTTTATAAGAATAATCAAACCAAGGGACAACGTTTTTCCACATAAATTTATTTTTAAATATTTCAAGTTCAAGTTTCTTTTTATAAAATTCATAAGGCGTTTTAAATGTGCAAGTAATACAAGGAGTATTAATTTTTTGCATATAGACATTCATCTCTTTATACAAATATTTTCCTATGAAAAAAGCAGCTAATCCGTTATCTTCTCTTGCAATTTTTCTAAGTAGATCCAAGCCTTGTTTCGTTTTGTGTTTTACTCTTATCAATATCAATGCTATTTTTATTCCGGCCGATATATATTTTTTCTTCCAGGCAATTTTGAAATAATATAAACTTTTATCTATGTTATAAAAAGGAGTGTTCGGATTTTCAAACAATAGACCCAATGTATAAGCAGCAGCCGTGTGTGTAGGAGCCAATTGTTCCATTTTGCGTATATAATAAAGCTGCTTTTCAAAAGAATTTATATAATTGAGTATTAAATTCATATCCATTTTGAAAATTTCAAAACTTTGAGTCAAATTTAAATCGCTCCTTTCAAACCAAAAAAGAGCTTTTTTACTCTTACCTTCTTTATAATAGATTTTTTCAAGTAAAAAAGCCGCTTTTTTATATCCGCCGTTATATGCTTTTAAGGCATTTTCAATAATAAAAGCGTCATTACTTTTTATCACTCCCTTATCAGCCAAAGAAGCTAATTTAAGATTATATTTTGCATACCCGGCATTAGCCCATTGTTCCCATATCTTAAAAGAAGTGTTGTAATCTCCCTTTTGATACGCTCTTTGCGCAACATCCAAATTGGCGCATCCGATAAAAAACAAAATCAAAAAAGGAAATACTCTTTTAAAAATAGTAACGATAAATGAAATATACATAAATAGCCTCCTTCTTTTGAGCAATGCCGCTAAAAGCGTTTCCTCCTTTGAAATAAGAAATTATAAATTTATAACGTTTTAAATTAGGCAAATTCCAATTGTAAATAAAATCGATCTCATTACCAATATTCTTATTAATTCCGTTGGCATTCAAAATCTCTTCATTATTCATTCTGAAATATGAAGAAGCTTTTATTTGTTTGTAATTATGAAAAGCTATAATCGCTTTATGATTATCAAAAAAATCGTATATCCAATACAAAGATAAAATTTTTATATTGTTCAAATCCGGATTTAAAAGCTCACCATAATATCTAAATGAAACATTTTTCGTTAAAAAAGAAGATCGGTAATTACTCAGATAAGTAGAATAATAATTTTTGCCTCCCAATGCATACGAAAAGGCGTATGTGGAATGAGTATTGTTTTTATTAAAAGAAATTCCAATATCCAAAGCATTGGAGCTGATATTGTTTTTGTTTAAAGTTTCGTAATTTCCTTTTATCAAAGCATAATCAATCCAATAATCTATATTTTTATTTTCATACACTCTTTTACCGATACCTCTTAACCCAAACCACAATAAATTTCTGGTGTTTTTGGTAATTTCTTTAACAAAAAAACCTTTTAGATAATTTTTAATAAAATATTCGTATTGCAAATTGGCAATAATAAATTTCGTATGTCTTAAACCGTATAAATTATCCTCTTGCGAAAAATATTTTGAATTATTCAGCCTACCTCCCACAAAAACATTATAAAGCCATAAATCCCTTAAATTATAAATACCCAATGTATCCACCGACGAATTGTAATACCAGCTTCTTTTATCTTTTAAAACCTTTCGTCCTATCAAAAAATTAAGACGATTTTCATTCAAACCTACACTTTTAACATAAAGCTCCCTGAAATCGAAATTTATATTATTGTGAATTTCATTATTATTTTTTGAATGTTTTAAAGAAATTTTAGGTTCCGCCACAAAAAACCAATGATTTGTAAAATTACAAAAATATTGCATTCCAAGCGTTAAAAACAAAGAATCGGAACGTAATCTCGAAGAATTAAAAGGCTTCTGACCCAGAGTATATCTTAAACCCGGTTCTACATAAAAACGTGTTATGGAATTATTACAATATTTGGTTTTATTTTCTTCTTTTGTAGCGTTTTTCTCTTTTAAAGGAGTTACAAGAGGGAATTCTGGCACTTTTATTTTTATATTTTTTTTGATTTTTTCTATGGAAATATTTGCCAAAATTTTAATATTTTGTGAATTGTGTTTTTCAAAATTAACGGATTTAAACTTATTTGTTTTATTTTCGAATCTATACTTATAACTAACAGCTATTACAGCTCTGGGATATTTTTTTATTAAACGTCCAAGTAAAGGCTTTACTTCTTTATAATGATCGAAACATCCGCATCTTACAGTATAAATATCCCCTATTTTCATTTGTTTGCACATTAAAGGCAATTTAATATCAAAAGGTTTAAACGAACTAAATAACTGAACCGTATAACATGTAGGGGGTTTTGCAAATAATATTGCGTAAAATAATAAAAAAATATATTTTTTCATTTAATTTCCTTTAATATTTCATTTAAAGAAATTTTTCTGTTTCTGTATGCGTTTATTTTATTTAACAAATTTTTAAGCTCCGGAATATATTTTTTTATGATTTTGTCTTTTTTTAAATTCATTATTTGCTGATTTTGTTTTTTAAAAAATTCGCTTTTTTGTAAAAATTTTTTACATACGAGAATACTGTTGGCTTCTTTATATAAATGTTCAAAATATTTATTCCTTTTTATTTTCAATGCATCTTTATGCCTGAATTTTTTTCCTATAATATCCAAAATTCTCATATTAAACATACTGTAATGTTTATCGTAATATTTCAAATAATCAGAAAAATTTTTAAATTTTGCTTTTTTAAATTTATATATAAATAAAATAATGGCATTTCTAATTTTTTTATTGCCTTTTAAATTATTCACTTCATAAAAAGAAGCCGGCAAGATATAGCCTTTTTTCATTCTGATAAGTGTTTCATTATAAATATAATTAAAATATTTATAATCGATATCCGGTATAAAAAATCTTAATAAATTCAAATCTTCAAAAACTGATTTATTTCCGATAATTCCAGCTTCTATTAAATAAATAAAACCTTCATTAACATAATCTTTTCTCCAATTCTCTTCTTTTGCTTTTTTTAAAAAAAGATATCCGAGATATGTTAAAGAATCTTTATTCAAATAAAAACTTCCTTTAAGCAAATTAATAACAGCTCTATTTTCATCGTTTCTATTTTCATACATACCAAATAGTGTTTTATATGAAGAAGTGTTCCCTTTTTTGATTAAATAATGAAATATTTTAAGTGCCGTTTGAAAAGCACGTGAATTTAATTTTATTAAATCGGATCCCAAAGCCTGATAAGGATAACCAAGTCCATATAATTTGAAATTTCCCTCTTTTTTTATAATATTTCCTACAAAATTATTCAAATCTCCACCATAATTATTTCCGAATTCATTATATAAATAATTTTTTTTAATCCATACGGATGCATAATTTTTTACCTGAATATTATTTAACAAATTATTTAAAATAGTATTATCAAAAATTCTAGCACTTGCAGCTTTCATATAAGGATCTCTTTTAAAATTCCTATCCGGTGTAAAATCTATATTTCTAACAAAAACTTCCACTCCGTTATAAAAATTAGAATCCAAAATATTTTTTTCTATTTTCACTCTAATTGAGTTTCGAATGCTAATACCGTCTTTTTTATTTAAAAATGAGTAATTTTTATATATCAAAACTCTCGGACTTTCTTGCAATGAAATTCCTGAATATCCGTTATCAAACGTCATATTTCCGTAAATTAAATTATCATAACTCGTTCTATCAAGCATTATTCCACAAGAATGATTTTTTAATGCTATATTATTTGCTATTATAGAATGATTCACATATCTTGAAGTAATAAATCCATGGGCATGTTTTGCATTAAGCCCTATATTACTTGCACATATCAAATCGGTTGAATAATCGTGAGGGTCAAAATTATATATTACATTATTATGAAAAAAATTTCCTATAAAAACACTATTTGCTGCTTCGCTTGTATAAAATCCCATTGTGCAGTTTTTAACTTCGTTTCCTATGAATTTAATTGAAGGCATATTTGAGTGTATAAAAAAATGAATTGCCAAAGAAGAAGAGCCAAATAAATTCAAAGTAGGAGTATTTGATAAAGCAAATCCGAATGTAGCGACACTGGAATGATATCCAAGTCCTTCAAAAACAGAATTCAAAACTATTGCACTCGAACCCGTAAGACCCAAAAAATAAGGTCTTGGTTTTTCATAATCAGAAAAAAGAACTTTATTTTCCGGGACATATTCTCTTGGTAACTTTTTATTTTTAATATCGTTCCATACATAAAATTTGGAATTGTTTATATAAAGTTTTCCGAAATAAAAGACAACCGATACCCTCGGATAACCTTCCATTAAAACGGTTTTATTATTGATTACAAGCTCTGCTGTGGGAGAGATAATCAAAGAAATATTGAGTTTGATTTTTTGGGGAGAAATCCTGATAATATATTTTTTTAACAAAGGATTTTGTGATAATCTTTCAAGCGAATATACTCCATTATAAAGAATCAAAAATCTGTTTTGATAATGATTTTTTTGTGAATATTTTCTTAAATAATACATATTGAAAACAGGTAAAAATTTCGCTTTTTTAGTATCTATTATAGCAAAATTATTCCCGTAAAATTTTTTGGGAAATTTTTTTAAAAGTATTTTAGGTTTATTAACTTTGTAAGCTTTTTGTAATATATTTAACATTTTGTTTTTATTTACATAAGATAAATAAGGTGCTACGATATAAACGTCTTTTTTGGAAATTTTATGAAAAACTATTTTAGGGTTTTTAAGAGGAATTGACGTGTGTTTTAATGTATATAACGCATCTTTATAGTGTTTAAAACATCCTATATAAGCTCTTTTGATATCAAAATAAATTTTTCCGTTTAAAAGATTGCAAGAATTATTGTTTTCACTCACCAATGGAGCAACAGGAGTAAATTTTCCAATTTCGGTAGAAACCGAATAACAGCTTGAAGCATATAAATAAATAGAAAAAATCAGAAAAAAAAATTTTTTCATTTTACTGCCTGAACGTATCTATTATAATATTCACACTTGTATTGATTAAATTAGGCGTTAATTTATAATTTATAGGTCTTAAAGTTACATTTACATAATTAACACTATTTGCATAAATATTCATTAAAGGTTTGCTTTTTTCCGATTTCAAAGGTGAAGGAAATTTTATAGAAATAATTTTAGCTTTAAAAGTTTGTCCGGTAGGTAATACAATATCAGCAATATATCCTATTCTTAATTTTTCAGCCTGTTTTGTTAAAAAATGCCCCACAATTTTATATTCCAAATCATCGGGCAATATCGATAAAATCGGCTCTCCTACATTTCTAAATTGATTATTATGGACATAAATATTAAAAATTTTACCCTTAATAGGACTTTTTAAAACAATAGCGCCTCCGTAAACCAATTTTGCAACCGCCAAAGGTTCCGAAACGTTAACTTCTTCGTTAACATATAAGGGTCTTAAAAATTCTATAAATGAAGGCGAGGGAGCTCTTACTACATTTACATTTGCATCAATATATCCTGCAATGGATTTGACAATAAATGTTCTTGTATAAAAAACATACCCTAAAAACATTATTAAAACGAAAATAACAAAATAAATAATCCCGAGAATACCCAAAGCTTTCTTTTTATCGACAGGTTTTGGTTCTTTTTTAGGATAAGTTATTTGTCTTTTTACAACATGCAATATATCGTCTTGCGTTATTATATCTCCTTCTATAAAAGCTGTTATTATTTGGTTTAATATAGCCGTTTGATGAGGTTTTATATCTGTAAATCTACATCTCATTATCGTTATATCATCGATTTTATCGTTTCTTAAAAATTCAATATTCAATTTATTTACGGAAGTTTCAAAATCATCGAATTTGAATATCATTTTTCCAATTGCAAATTTTTTATCTAAATAACTTTCTGGTAAATTTATAATAGCACATCCGGATAATGACCAATTATCAATTTTATATTCTTTTCCGTCTATTTCTATTGTTGCGGGTATTTTATATCTTGCATGCTGTCTGGTAATTTCGGCTTCGTGAACTATTTGTTTTGCTTTTTCTTTTTTGATTTCACTCATAAAATACCCCCTTTTATAAATTGCAAAAAATTAAAAACATCATTAAATGTTAATAGTTGTACTAAAAAAGCTATAATTATTAAAAATACCAATATATCTACAATTACCATACCATCCGAACTAACTTTTCTATACCACTCTGTAAATCCTGCTGCTCCTTTGAGAGTTGTTTTTTGTCTTGTCCATTTTTGTTTATACATATGCTCCCACACATAAATCTTAATAAGCGAACCGATTACCTGATTGTAATATAAAAAAAACGGCCAAACCGGTAAAATATGTTTTCTAGAAAATCTATATACAAACACCATTAAAAGTCTTGTAAACATAATCCACCATATATAAGCATAAAATATACCAAAACCCCATTTAATAGATCCGAGAATACCCAAAGAAAGACCGTATAACGTAGTCCATTTGGTTATTCTCTGATCTATTAGGGCATACCAAGGATATAAATTTAATTTTTCATGAGAGAGTTTAAGAGCTCTGGCATTTGTTCTGTATTGATTTCCAAACCATCTGACCATAAGCATTATACTGCCTTTGAAAAAATTTCTATCAGGAATTTCATCGACAGTATAAACCATCACATCCGGGACATACCACATATCCCAACCTTCACTGGCCACTGCAAACCAACTGGATTTATCATCGCCAGTTAAAAAATAAAACTCTCCTAACCTCCAATGTTTAAGCTCATCCATTTGAACTATATTAGAAAAATACCTCTGTTTTGCAATATTCGCTCTTATTAAAGACATCCGTCCCGTAAGTGTCAATATCCTATCTGAAAGAGCAATGGAGCACATAGACATATTTCTTTGGGCAAATCTTAATTTATACCAGTAATAATATATTTTCTCTGCCAATCCCTTACCGTAAACCAACAAATGATCATCTTCATCTTCATCTGTTGTAAGAGCACCTAAATTTTCATTTAACATAAAAAGTCTTACTGTTTTTTTTATGGAATCTTTCGTTAAAATGGAATCTCCGTCTATCACCGCCACAACAGATCTGTCAAAATCCACATTTGCATTTGCAATAACTTTAAATCCTGCTGCCAATGCATCTCTTTTGCCTGTTCCTTTAATTCTTGTAATTATTAATTTCACTCTTTCTGGCGGATTTAAATTCAGAAAAATTTTTCTTATAAGCCTCTCTTCTGACATTTCGACGATAGACGCAATCAAACTCACATTATATCCACAATTAATCGCTTCTTCTATGGCCGCTTTATAAACTTTTATCGTAACTTCCGTCGAAATTCTAAATGTAGTTATAAGTAAAAATACATAATCGGGATCAAGTTCTTTACCTGCTTTTTGTTCATATTCCCTTATCTTTTTAAATCTAAACTTTTTATAAATAAATGCTCTGATACCATTTAATAAAAACCAACTATATCTCCATATCCCTATAATCCCAATTATAAATAACAGATCTCTTGAATAAGGATTTAATCTGTTAACAGGAATTAAAAAAAATCCTGCTATTAAAACCAAAACATAAATTACAAATCCTAAAAAAGTTTTGTTTGTTAAAAGTTTTACCATGCAATTCCTATATAATTTTTTGTCGATTTTTGATTTATAACCCTCATTAAATCAATTATATATTTGTTTTTATTATTCTTTATAATATCTGCAAACTCTTTTGATCCGTTGCCGATTATTATTATATCGGCATTTTCAATTGCATCATTAATATTTGTAACCAATCTTTTATTAATATGCCAAAGCTCGTTTTCAAGAAGTGTTTTATTCGCCCCTTCCTCTTTTGCTTTTAAAATATTAGAATCGTAAATTTTAATTTTATATCCTTTTCCTATTAATATTTCGCTAAGCTCCAATATCGGAGATTCTCTTAAATCATCAGTATTCGGTTTAAAACTGATGCCAAGAATTGCAACATTTTTACTTTTAAGAGGTTTTACAAATTCATTATAAATTCTTTTAATCTGAAATTCATTGCTTGGCATCAATGAATTCAAAAGAGGCGTATTTGCATCCAAACTTTTGGCTTTGTAAGTAATTGCTCTTACGTCTTTGGGAAGACATGAGCCTCCGAATGCAAATCCGGGTTTTAAATAATACGTAGAAATATTAAGTTTTGTATCGGCACAAAACACATCCATTACTTTATGAGAATCGATATTTAATTTTTTACAAATCATTCCTATTTCGTTTGCAAACGTAACTTTTGTGGCATGCCAGGAATTATCGGCATATTTAATCATTTCGGCAACTTCTATTTCAACTTCGAAATAAGGAGCGTTTAAGAACGAATAAAGCTTTTTAAACGTTTCATAACTTTTTTCATCAGTTGCACCCACAACGGTTTTCGGAGGATTGTAAAAATCCCAAATAGCAGTGCTTTCTCTTAAAAACTCGGGATTTGAAACATATCCGAAATCAACCCCCGCTTTTTTTCCTGAAATTTTCTCAATTATCGGAATAACCACATTTTTTCCTGTCCCCGGTAAAACGGTGCTTCTCATAGAAACTATATGAAAATCGTTTTTTTCTTTTAATTTCTCTCCAATGGCTTTTGCTGCTTCTTTTATATATTTTAAATTTATATTACCGTTTGTTTCAGATGGCGTCCCTACCGAAATAATGGTAATATCGCTATTATCTATCGCTTCTTTTAAAGAAATCGTGGCTTTAAGTCTCCCTTCTTTAACGTTTCTTGAAATATAATCTTCCAAATCCTTCTCGACAATAGGAGCTTTGCCTTTATTAATCAAATCAACTTTTATTTTATCTATATCCATTCCTATAACATTATGACCTTCATTAGCAAAACAAGCTGAACACACCGCTCCTACGTATCCCAACCCTACAACGCTGATATTCATTAATTCTCCTTTATGTTTAATTTATTAAACAAAACTTTTGCACATCCATCATCTTGAAGATAAACCCCCGCTTTGAAATAATTGTAAAATCTATTCCAATAACTTATATTTTTATTTATTTTTAACTTATTATTCAGCCATATTTTCAGATTTGAATTTTGAACCTTTATCTTTACATCAAAAAAATCTTTCGGCATTTCACCCAAATCATCTTTTTCATAACACATTACATAAGAATTATCGCAAGTTCTAATAACAGCCCACAAATGATTATATTTATTATGAAGCTCCTTATACCAGACAATTCTCAAAAGAGGTTTGTTTATTATCGGTTTGTTTTTCAGGGTATCATCGGCATGAATTTGTAAAAACGTAAATTCTCTTTTTTCATTCAAAGGAAATAATTTAACCTCAGCTTCCAAAATTTTTGTATTTTTATCGGAAACTTTCCAATCGTCTTTAAATCTCAGTTCGCTTCTATCTTTTTTCCCGCACATAAAAAACGTCATATATTTATTATCCTGCAAATAAAAATATTTATTGCAAAAATCTTTAAATTTGCCGTATTTCGTAGAATACAAAGGATCATAATGACTTGTAGGTGCTTGCAATTTGGCAATATTCAAAACTTTTTTAAATTTATTGAGAGAATAAGGAGAATTACAGGCAAAACCAAGTGTAAAAATAATTAACAACACTGTTTTTTTCATATTTTTTACCTTCCAAAATCATCTTCGATTCTAACAATATCGTCTTCTCCGAGATATTCTCCCACTTGAACCTCTATAATTTTTACAGGAATTTTGCCATTATTTTCAATCCTGTGTATTTCTCCTATATGTATATAAGTAGATTCATTGGGTCTTAGAATAAACTTATCTTTTCCTTTTATAATAGTCGGCGTTCCACTTACTACTACCCAATGCTCGCTTCTATGAAAATGTTTTTGCAAAGACAATCTTTTATGAGGATTAATTTTTAACAGTTTTACTTTATATTTTTTTCCTTCAAGCAAATTCGTATAATACCCCCAAGGCCGATAAACCGTTCTTCCAAATTTTACAATTTCCGGATTTTTGTTTTTTAATATTTTAACGACTTCCCGAACACTTTGGGATTTTCCTTTTTTGGTTACCAAAAGAGCACTTGGAGTATCAACTATTATCAAATCATTTACATTACTTAAAGCTATTGTTTTATATCTGCCAAAAATGAAATTATTTCTTGATTCTATTGTAACCAAATTATCTTTTTTTGTATTTCCGTTTTCATCTTTTTCAAACTCTTTATCCAACGCATCGAAACTCCCAACATCATTCCATTTTACATCAAGTTCGACAAATTTTATTTTTTTGCTTTTTTCCATCAGTGCATAATCAATACTTATATCGGGAATTTTTTCCATATATTCGCTTGTAATTCTTAAATATTCTCTTCTTTTTGCATTTTCAAATGCTTCTTTTGCATTTTCGTATACATCCGGAGCATATTTTTTAAGTTCATCCAAATATATATCGGATTTGAACATAAACATTCCGCTGTTCCAATAAAAATTATCGTTTTTTAGATATTTTTCGGCAGTTTTGATATCGGGTTTTTCATGAAATTTAATTACAATATCGCCTTTGCTTTCTATATATCCGTAACCTGTTTCGGGATAGGTAGGCTTAATTCCGAAAACAACCAAAAAACCTTCATTTGCAAATTTTTTGGCTTTTTTAATGGCATTATAATATTTTTCATTCTCTTGAATTTTATGATCCGAAGGGGTTATAAATAAAATATCATCGTTCAAAAACGCACTAAACGCTATCGCACATGCGGTATTTCTTCCAAAAGGTTCAACTATGGCATCAATATTTTTCCAATTGATTTTATTTTTTATTTCATCAAACTGATCCAATGCCAAAAAAAATTGATTCGCATTTGATACAATGCATCCTTTTTCGCATATTTCACTATTTCTTTCGATCGTTTTTTGATACAAAGATTCATTTTCAAACATTTTCAAAAACTGTTTGGGAAGATTTCCCCTGCTTATAGGCCAAAGCCTTGTGCCGTTACCTCCGCATAAAATTACATTTGTCATTTTTACTCTCTTAGAAAGTTTTTAAAATAATAACAAATTATCTATATATCATCAAACCCGTCAAAATCGTTAAATCCGCTTTCAAAATCACTATCTCCAATATCTTCCTCGTAATTTTCGAAATAATCGTTATTCATTATATTTTCATTTTCCATTTTATCTATTTTTTCATCAAGTTCATCTATTTTATTATCAATATCATCAAGTTTTGTATCAATTTCATCAAAATCATTTTCCAATACATCGTTTATTTCTTTTTGATTCATTCCCAAACTTTCACCAAACTCAACAGGGGTTATAGAATGATTAAAAAGCAGATTATATAGCCCCATTCCAGCCATTGTTCCGAGCATTGAACCTAAAAAATTATTTCCAAATACGCCTTTGTTTGAAATCGGATTTTGCTCGGTTTGAACATCCGTTTTAAAATCTTTGCTTGAAAATGTTTTTTCATTATTTTCAATCTTTCTCTCAATCTGAGATATCCTTTTATCAAGTTCATCTAATTTATTAACCACCCTTTCCAAAACAATTCCCATTTTTTTTAAAGTGTTTTCAATGTTTTGTAAATCCATTTTTTCCTCCTTTATTTTCTATGTTAATATTTTTATTCACAACATAAAAATAATTAGGATTTAATTTATTATAAAAAAGTTTTATTTTTGCTTCCTGATATAATTTTTTACTCTTAATTTCAGTAATTACTCCTACTTTCGCACCCTTGTAAAATATTCCGTCAAGCCCGCTTGTAATAACCAAATCCCCTATTTTTATTTTTTTGAATTTGGGAATATATTTAATAATATCCGTTTTACCAAAAAAAATACCCGGAATTTCGTTTTTTCCTATATAAACGGTATAAACGGCTTTTTTATTGGAATTTAAAACACCCAAAGAATAATTTCCTACTCTTTTTATTAAAATTCCGGCAGCCAAATTGTTATAAACCAGCCCCTTAGGATATTTTTCGGAAGTAAAGTTAACATAAATCTGTGAAAAGTCGGGCAGGGCGGCAAAAGAAATTGTTTTGGCAAAAACCAGATTTGAATTTTTGACAAACTCGAATTTTTTCAAATCCTTGCAATTTTCAAAAAACGAATTAAAATTAGCTATTTTTCTTTTTAATTCGGCGTTTTCTTTTTGAAGATTTTTTATTTTTTTTGCCTGATTCATATATAAAGAAATTTTTTTATCAACGGATTTTACATTACTAATTATTATCTGTTTTGAAAAATTAAAAACATTTAAAATTTCTGATTTTACAAAAGGAATGGAAATAAATAAAACAAAAAGAAAAGAAAAAAGAAACAGATATTTTTTATTCATCTATGCTTGAAAGTAAATCAATTTGACTAAGAGCCATTCCGGTTCCTTTCGCAACCGCTAAAAGAGGCTCTTCGGCAATATATACAGGAAGAGATACCAAATCGCTAAAATATTTATCAAGTCCTCTTAAAAGCGCACCTCCACCGGTTAAAACAATTCCATTTTCCACAATATCTCCCGCCAAATCAGCAGGGGTTTCTTCCAAAACTTCTTTTAAGGCTTCGCCTAATTCCCTAATAGGTTCTTTTAACGCTTCTCTCACATCTTCGCTTGTAACGGTAATGGTTTCAAGAAGCCCGGAAATTCTGTTTTTTCCTTTTACAAGCATTTTAAGCTCTTTTTCAAGCTTAACTGCACTTCCAATTTCTATTTTCACTTCTTCCGCTGTTCTTTCACCTATTACGAGATTATATTTTTTGTTTATATAATCAACTATCGATTTATCAAACTTATCCCCTGCAATTCTAACCGATTTACTTACTACAAGTCCTCCAAGAGAAATAACTCCAATCTCAGTTGTTCCTCCTCCAATATCAATTACCATACTTCCCTGAGGATCTTTAATCGGAAGCCCTGCACCAATCGCCGCAGCCATAGGTTCTTCAATTAAATAAACTTCTCTTGCCCCCGCACTCATTGCCGATTCTTTAACGGCTTTTCTTTCAACCTGAGTAAGTCCATATGGCACACATATTACAATTCGAGGTCTTATTAAACTTTTTCTATTATGCACTTTTTGAATAAAATACCTTATCATCTCTTCTGTTACACTAAAATCGGCTATAACCCCGTTTTTCATAGGTCTTATGGCAACAATATCCTTAGGAGTTTTACCTATCATCTCTTTTGCTTCTTTTCCCACAGCCAACACTTTTTGTTTATGATGACCTTCTTTAATAGCCACAACGCTTGGCTCGTTTATTACAATACCTTTTCCCTTCACACTAACCAATGTATTTGCAGTTCCAAGATCAATCGCCAAATCACTGCTAAAAAGCCCGAGTAATTTATTTAGCATTTTTATCCTTTTTTATTAATATAGGCTCAGCTTTCTTTTCTATAACATCTTTTGTTATTACAATTTTATAGCCTCTGTATTCAGGCATATTAAACATAATATCAACCATTGCATCTTCGAGTATAGCTCTAAGTCCTCTTGCACCAGTTCCTCTTTTAATAGCCAAATCGGCAATGGATTCAAGTGCATCATTTTCAAACTCAAGCTGAACGTCATCCAAAGCAAAAAGAGCTTTGTATTGTTTTATCAAAGCATCTTTTGGTTCGGTTAAAACTCTTATCAAATCCTCTTTCCCAAGCTCTTTTAATGTTGCAATAACGGGTAGTCTGCCTATAAGCTCGGGAATAAGACCGTATTTGATCAAATCTTCTGGTTCAACCAGAGAATAAATATCGTCTTTACTCATCTTTTCTTTCGGTTTTCCCAAAAAGCCCATGGTAGAGCCTTCAAGTCTTTTTTCTATAATCTCTCCGAGTCCTTCAAAAGCACCCCCGCAAATAAATAAAATATTTGTCGTATCTATTTGCAAAAATTCCTGATGAGGATGTTTTCTTCCACCCTGAGGAGGAACATTTACCAAACTTCCTTCAATAATCTTTAAAAGAGCCTGCTGCACTCCTTCACCGCTAACATCTCTTGTAATAGAAGGATTTTCGCTTTTTCTACCTATTTTATCTATTTCATCTATAAAAATAATTCCCCTTTGGGTTTTTTCCAAATCCCCATCAGCCGCTTGATAAAGTTTAACCAACACATTTTCCACATCCTCGCCCACATATCCGGCCTCCGTTAAAGAAGTGGCATCGGCAATAGCCAAAGGAACATCAAGAAGTTTTGCAAGCGTTCTTGCAATTAAAGTTTTTCCGCTTCCAGTAGGTCCTATCATCAAAATATTCGATTTTTGAATTTCAACATCCGTTTTTGAAGAAAATAGTATTCTTTTGTAATGATTATAAACCGCTACCGAAACTATTTTTTTTGCTCTCTCTTGTCCTATAATATACTCGTCAAGATGATTTTTAATCTCTTTTGGAGAGATGAGTTTCAAATTTTTGGGAGGTTCTTTTTCATTGACAGAGCCCATTATTATTTCATAAGCCGTTAAAACACAATTTTTACATATAAAAGCCTTATCATCGGGAGCGGCAAGCAAAGGATTTTCTTCTGTTTCCAAACTGCCGCAAAAACTACACTTTTCTATCATATGGTATTCCCCTTTTCGAATTTAATACAAACTCGGCTAAATGCCTGACATATCTGTTCTTGCTTTTTAACAAAATTTCCGCTGTTTCTTTTAGCGGTTTTCCACTCTCAAACAATTCCTTATAAGCCCTTTTAATATCATCTATAATTTTTCTATCCTGAAATCTTCTTCTAAGCCCCGTAAGATTAAGTCCTCTAAGCTTAGCCCTGTTTCCTTCCGCCAAACAATAAGGGGGAATATCCTGAGCAAGGGCGCTTGCCCCTCCTATCATTGCATATTCGCCTATTTTTACAAATTGATGAATCGGAGTCATTCCGCCTATTACTACATAATCTTCAAGTTCCACATGCCCGGCTAAGGTCGCAGCGTTTGCCAAAATACAGTTATTCCCGATTATTACGTCATGAGCAACATGCACATATCCCATCAAAAGATTGTTATCCCCTATTTTTGTAATGCCACCGCCTCCCTCTGTACCGGGATTAATTAAAGTAAATTCTCTGATTTTGTTATTGTTTCCTATAATAAGTTTTGTTATTTCACCGTGGTATTTCAAATCCTGAGGAATTGAACCTATTACAGCATGAGAAAAAATATGATTATTATCACCTATTTCAGTATAACCAGTAATTACTGCATAGGGTTCTATTATACAATTATCTCCTATAACAACATTTTCATCAATTATTACACCTTCGCCGATTTTACAATTTTTACCTATTCTACCTTTTATTAATTTTTCATTTTTCATTTTATACTTTTCACTTTTTATTTATCCATAATCATTGCTTTTAGCTCGGCTTCGGCAACAAGTTCTTCATCTACATAAGCTTTTGCTTCAAGTTGCCATATTTTTCCTCTGTGTTTAAGGGTTTTAACTCTATATACAAGCTTATCTCCCGGTTTAACAGGTTTTCTGAATTTTGCTTTGTCGATACTCATAAAATATACCACTTTTTCTTTTAAATGTTCTTCATCCAAAACGGTAAAAGGCAAAATAGCTCCCGTTTGTGCCATTCCTTCGATTATCAAAACTCCCGGATATATTGGATGTCCCGGAAAATGTCCTTGAAATACGGAATTTGTGATGGATATATTCAAATATCCCTCCACTTCTTCACCCTCTTTTACATTTGTAATTCTATCAACCAGCAAAAAAGGATATCTATGAGGAAGCATTTTTTGAATCTTTTGAATATCAAAAACCATAATATTCCTTTTTTATTAAAATTTTATCAAATTTTCTTTTGTATCGGGATAAATTTTAGCGTCAATTTCAATATCATATCTGTTATTTTCGAATTTTTCCAAAATAATAACGGGCGAGAGATTATACTTTGTATTTGTAATTTTTTCTCTTAAAATTATCTCTTCTTCAATACTTAAAGGATTTTGATAAATTTCTTTGATATTTTTATATTTTTTGTTTAAAAGTTCATTAATTTTCGAAAGTTTTACGAAAATTACCTGAGCCCTATTAGTATAAGCAACACCGTCTTTTTCAAATTCAATTTTTACTCTTTGGGGTCTATTTAAATAAGAATAGAATAAAACATAATTTTTAACTGTTTTTAATTTTTTCTTCATTTTACATTGAACATTTGCTTTAAGAAGTCTGTAATTTAAAAAATTTTCTTTGATTATTTTATATTTAATTCCTTTTTCTTCAAGTTTTATTCTTTTTTTATAAATAAAAAGTTTTTCTTCAATACTTGAAGGGAGTATTTGAAAAGGAAACGGCGAAATGAGCTCGTCTATAATTTCCTGATCTCTTTTTTGCCGCCATATGCCATAAAAACATCCGCAATAATCCTGCCTGTAAAGTTGATTGATTTTGGCATATTCCTGCTGGGCTTGCGTTCCGCCTTTTTTTCTGTAATCGGGTGTTAAAAAATCAATTTTATATTTTCTTTTTATGGCTTTCCCCGTTTTTTCAAGCTGTTCGTGCGATTTCATAGGAGAGAGTAAAAGCGATGTCGTTATTTTATCATCTCCTAATTTTTGCGCAAATTTTGCAGTTTCTTCAAGCGAAAAATCAAAACATACGCTACATCTAACGCCTTTTTCAGGTTCGTTTTCCAATCCTTTTACTTTTTTTAGCCACTCTTCGTAATTATATTCTCCTTCAACATATTCAATTCCTAATTTTTCACAAATTCTTTTCGTATCAAGACTTCTTAATTTAAATTCACTATAAGGATGAATATTCGGATCGTAAAAAAACCCGATAATTTTTTCATTCGGAAAATCCTCTTTAAGTCTTTTTAAAAAATACCCGGCATCAACACTGCAACATAAATGTGCAACCATATAAAATCCTTTGTTAAAAAAGTTGTAGAGGTTTTAAAGGTTCCAACCTCTATTAACCTCTATTTAACTAACCTGCGGACAAGAAAGCTCAACATAAATCATAAACGTATCCCCTTCTTCATTAATAAAAAATCTATGTTTTTTACAAAAATTTGCATTCATATAATTAACCAATTTCAATGCTTCAAATTCTGCCTCTTTTTTATCTTCAAAAACTTTTGGAAATTTTAAATCGCTTTTTTTTACACACCCGCATCTTTTTTCTATATCGATTTTATACATTTTCACTCCTTTAAGATAGTTTTTATCTGAAATATATCAAATATTTTTGTTTTTTAAAAATTTTTTTGCTATATTTAGCACAAAAAAGGACAATAATGATCAAAAACGAAATGATGGCGTTGGTTGGCGGATGTGTCAGCGAAGGAACAAAAATTTTAATTCCTGAAAATTTAAAAGAGGAATTTAAAAAAATAATAACTGCCGAATTTGATATTCACACACAAAATAACAGTGAAAATTACGATTTAATTATTGAACAAATTCCGGGAAATATAATTAAAATCTATGAAAAATTAAATGACAAAGGAATATATATTACAACTCCCAAATCCCTAAGAGACAGAGAACTTTTTGCAAATTTAAGTAAACTTTTCTGGATTGTTATGCCTTTTTATTATCTTGATGAAAACCTTAATATAAAACCTCTTGTGTTTGCAAGCAAAAAATTTCATCCTCAGGCCGATATAATAAGACACAGAAGTGATTTTGTGCAAAATTCAAAATATTATACAACCGATGTTCATTACGGAAGTTTTATACTGCCAAAATTTATATTTGAAGAAATAAAAGACGTTATTAAAATTTAACAATGGAAAATGAATTTAAAAACGCAATTGTGCTAACGGGAGGGATAGGAACAGGAAAAAGCACTGTTGCATCTTTTCTTAAACTTTACGGTTACAAAATCATAGATGCCGATAAAATAAGCAAAGAAATTTTTGAAGCAAAAAAAGACAAAATAAAAGAAATTTTTGGAACAATTGATAGAAAAAAAATTAGAAAAACAGTTTTTAACAATAAAGAAAAACTGAAAATTTTAGAAGATTTGATTTTACCGGATGTTAAAAAAGAAGTAATCGCTCGCTCTAAAAAACTTGAAAATGATAAAGTGCCTTATTTTGTGGATTTGCCGCTTTTTTTTGAAAAACAAAATTACAAAGAATTCGATAAAGTATTAGTAATTTACGCACCAAAAGAACTTCAAATAAAAAGAGTTGTAAATAGAGACAAAGTGGACGAAAAAAATGCAAAAGCTATTCTTAACAATCAAATAGACATTGAAGAAAAAAAAGCAAAAGCCGATTTTGTCATAGACAATTCAAAAGATTTAAAACATCTTCAAAAAGAAATAGAAAAATTCCTAAAACAACTCAAATGAATTTTTGGTATAATAAGAAAAAAGGATGGAATATGAAAAAAACAAAACTTCTAAAAACAATTCCGTTAGCCCACACGAAAGAAGGAATTATTACAATTTCTCATATTGAAGAACCATACGGAGAAGGCAGTAAACCTGTTGTGAGTATTGGAATTTCGCTAAACGGAGAAGAACACAATCCCGATTGGAAAGCACATATTCCGTATGAAAATATCAACGATGTAATTGAAGCTTTAAAAGAAGCAAAAGAAAAATTAAGCTAATTTTTTTTGATTTTACAAAAGAAAAATCCGCTATAAGCGTCTTTTGGCAAAATTCTTATTGCTTTTTTAACTTTCGGATTATACTTTTTATCTTCCCATTTTGTAATTCCCTTTTGAATATTTTCAATTGGCAAATTAACTTTTAAAATTTCGGCATTTGGATATTTTTTTAATAAAAAATCAATATTTTCTTCATTTTCTTCCGGTGAAAACGTGCAAGTCGCATATATCATCTCTCCGCCCGGTTTTAAAGATTCAAAAGCAGAAATCATAAGCTCTTTTTGAAGTTTTGAAAACCTTTTAACCCTTTTTAGATTCCACCAAGTAATTCCTTTATCAAGCTCGATATGAGCCTCACTACTGCAAGGAGCGTCTAAAAAAACCTTATCAAACATCTCCCCCGTTGCCTTATAAACAAATCTTCCGTCTTTATTATAAGTCTGAATATTTTTTGCTCCGTGTTCTTTAAAATTTCTTTTCATCCTGAAAAATCTTTTTTTATCGGGCTCAACGGCACTTATCTTTTTTGCTTTTTCA
The DNA here is from genome assembly GCA_027036005.1 of Nautiliaceae bacterium. GTDB lineage: Bacteria > Campylobacterota > Campylobacteria > Campylobacterales > Nautiliaceae > JALTBU01. The sequence goes on along the minus strand of JALVTJ010000010.1, from coordinate 10,935 downwards.
CTGAAAATAAGACTTTTTCCGCCCGGTGCCGCCGCCAAATCCAGCACCCAGTCGTTTTCGTTTATATCAAGAGAATTCGCTGCTATTATGGATGAGAGATTTTGAATATAAATTTTATTTTGAGTATAAGGAGCGGATTTTGTTATTTTTTTCCTTTCAACAATCGGAAGGGTATATACGTATTCGCTCCATTCGATTTTTTTTGGATTATAACCTTCTTTTTTAAGCTCGTCTAAAACTTCCAAACCGGCTTTGTGCTTATTGATTCTAAAAGAAAATTCTCTTTTTTCTTTAAGCCCTTCAAGAATTTCTGGATTTATTTTGTTTATTCTTTCAAAAAAAATTTCTTGCATTTTTAACCTTAAATTTTGGGAATTTTTAAAACCTTCGGATTAAGCGGAGCTAATTCTTCGTTTTTGTTTATGTTTTTATACCACGTATGAAATTGCTCGGCTACGTCAAAAAGCCAGTTTATCAACTTCTCATCAGCCGAATTTCTTTTTCTTGCTTTTTCCAAAACATTTTCAACAAAATGTGCGAATTTGTTTATCCTATCAAGTTTTAAAAATCCTGATGCCGATTTTAGATTATGAAAAATCCTGAATAGCTCGTTTATATTAAATTCATAATCCTGATACAATCCTTCGATTACCAAATCGAGATTATCCTCCACAATATCGAGCATCATTAAAAATTCTTCTATTATTTCGCTGTCAAATTCATTGTAAAGATAATCCTGAACTCCCATTATATAATTCTTTCGTAATCATCGAAATTCAACTTCCAAACTTTAATTCCACAAAATCTTTCACCCTCAGGGCAAATAGGTTTTATATTTTTTATTTTTCTAAGCGCGCAAGGGGGCATAAATTTATCAGCTGCTTTTACACCCCTTTTTTTAAGAGCTTTTATTTGCTTATAAGTTATATCAAAAATTTCCTCTTGCGCATTGTAACAAAGCCTCATTTGAGCTTTATGGGCGAATTCGTTAAAATCATCGTGTTCAATTATTTCAATATTATGTGCATTAAGTAGGGCGTAAGCAGCTTCGCTAAATCCAAGAATTTCTTTCTCTCTCTCAAAAAAATCATACGAATAATCAACCGCCTCTTTATATAAACTCAATAATTTTCCATTTTCCATTTCCCATTTCCCATTTATAACAGGCGGGATATAAAAATCCCTTTTGTAAATATCTTCCAATTTAGGACGAACGGCAGGCGAGCGGCGATGGCGTTGATTCTGTGCATCGGCACTTAAAGAAAGTTTGATATACGAATTGAAACTTCCCAAAATACTCTCATCAAGCCATATGTTTGAAAGCCTCAAAACTCCCGCATAATTACTATTTAGCTCAAAATCATAATCAACCACATCAAAAACTTCCACATTTCCGGTTATATTTTTTTCTTTTTTTATTTTTTCAATATCGATTTTCGGAAATTTTGAAGGAGAATTTTTTGCAAAATCAATCAAAGTCGCCAAACCTTCATCGATTTTCAACATTTCTCTTTCAAGCTGGTTTATAAATTCATCCGCCTCGTTTTTTGCTTCTGGAATAGATTTAACAGCTGCAATATATCTTAATGCCGTAATTACATTAATTGTATGGTAAAGATGAGCGTTCATCCCCATTGGAAGCAGATATCTTGCAAATTCCTGAGCCTTTTTATTTGCTTCTTTTTTTTTGAATTTAGGAAGTATTTTTTCTATTTCAGGAATTAATTTTTCAATTAGTTTTTCATAATAAAAAAACATTTTTTTATAATAATTTTGCCACTTGGTTTTATCGGCGTTTTTCGGATATGTAAAATTATCAATTTTCATTTTTGCATATCTCTGGCTTACCTGTTCGGAATTATAAAACGGATGAGAGTGTAAAAGTCGCCATATTAATAAACGGCTCATTCCTTCAATCAAAAACGTAAAATGATAATGCATCAATGTTGTATGATGTCCGGCTTTAAAAATGGAATTGAGCAAATCATCTTTTTTAGCCCAATTTGCCGCACTTTCAGGAGTGATTATATGTTTTGCGAAATAACAACTTCTAGCACTCCCTACTGCTATGTCTGTTGGTTTATATAAAGAAGAAAGAGCGGTTATTTTCATTTAAAGCCTTTTTAATAATAGTAGCAAAAATTAAATCTCTTTTTTTATCGTTTCAGAATCTATTTCAATAACGGTATGAACGTTTCCTCTTGGGTTAAAATCCATTGTTATTTTCATTTTTTTTGGTTTAAGCTTGTTATAAAGCGTATCGAAAATTTCATTTGCCGCATCTTCATGAGAGATGTATCTGTTCAAAAAAGAATTTATATAAAGTTTCAAGGCTTTAAGCTCAACAACCCACTCATCAGGCACATATTCCAGATAAACCCTTGCAAAATCGGGATATCCCGAACGAGGACATTTACACATAAATTCAGGCAGAGTGATTTTAATTAAATAATTTTTTTTGTTTTTATTAGGCCATATTTCCATATTTTCAGGATTAAATTCAACTATCTCTTTTTCTCCGTATTTTAATTTTTTATTTTTCATTAATTCTCCATTATACATCAATATTTTCAACCTCTTTGGCATTAGATTGGATATATTCTCTTCTTGGTCCCACTTCACTACCCATAAATAACTCGAAATGTTTTGCGGCGTTTTCGGCATCTTCAAGCGTAACTTGAACAAGCACTCTGTTTTCCGGATCCATTGTAGTATCCCAAAGCTGATCCGGATTCATCTCCCCAAGACCTTTGTATCTTTGGATATGAGCGCCTTTTCTTGCCTTTTCTATAACTTCGTTTAGAAGTTCAAGATAATCACCCTCGATTAAATTTTCATATTCTTTTAGTTTTTCATAAATTTGTTTGGCTTCTTTAAACAAATGATGATTTAATAACTTATCGTCAATTGTAATTTCTTCTAAACCCCTGTTTGTCTGAATGTAATAATGATTGTTGTGTTTTGAAATGATATTAAAGCCGAATTTGCTTAGATATTCGGAAAGTTTTTCAATTTCTTCGTTTTCTATTAAATATCTGATAACTTCCGGGATATTAAATCTTTTGGTAAGTTTTTCAAGCAGAATTTTGTAATAAGCCGCATTTTTCAAAAGCTCTTTAAGCTCAGGTTTTCCAACCCCTTCTATATCAATTGCGTTTATTCCCTGCTCTATTAAAAATTCATTCAAGGCTTTATCGTCTTTTAAATATTTTTCTATTTTGCCTTTTTTGTATCTGTATAAAGGTGGCTGTGCGATATAAAGATATCCTTTTTCAATAACTTCTTGAAGATGATTAAAGAAAAATGTCATAATAAGCGTTTGAATATGGCTACCGTCAACATCCGCATCGGTCATTATTATAATTTTTTTGTATCTTATTTTTTCTACATCAAAATCATCACCTATTCCTGTCCCAAGTGCCGTTATAATATTTTTAATCTCTTCGCTGCTAAGAGCCTTTGCATCGCTTGATTTTTGGGTGTTAAGAATTTTTCCCCTTAGAGGCAAAATCGCTTGAAAATATCTATCTCTGCCTTGTTTTGCACTTCCTCCGGCACTATCTCCCTCAACAAGATAAATTTCCGATTCATCTGGGTTTTTACTTTGACAATCGGCAAGTTTTCCCGGAAGTGTCCCTACCCCTATTTTAGCCTGTTTTCTGGTTAAATCTCTGGCTTTTTTGGCAGCAATCCTGCTTTTTGCAGCAGAAATTGCTTTTTCGGCTATAATTTTTATGGTATTCGGATTTTCTTCAAAATATCTGGTTAAATATTCATAAGTAACTTTTTGAACTATCGCTTTTACATAAGAGCTTCCGAGTTTTCCTTTTGTCTGCCCCTCAAATTGAGGTTCGCTCATTTTTACGCTAACAATAGCATTGAGCCCTTCTTTTACGTCGTCTCCCGTTACTTTTATATTTTCTTTAAGTTTGATGTTTTTGTTTATGTAATTGATAACGGCTTTACTAAGTCCAGCTTTGAATCCGCTTTCATGTGTTCCGCCCTCGGGAGTTTTAATATTGTTTACAAAACTCAAAACCTTTTCATCATATCCGCTGTCATAACATAAAGCAACCTCGACATCAAGCGATTTTTCCTTATCCGAATAATGTTCGTTATTATAAATAACATCCGTTAAAATTTCTTTTTTCGTTAATGTTTTAACAAAATCCTTTATTCCGCCTTCGAAATGAAAAACTTCTTTTACACCGTCGTTTTCGTTTTCAAAATAGATTGTAATATTAGGATTTAAAAAAGCTAATTCTTTTAATCTTTTTATTAAAATATCGCTTTTAAACTCGGTTGTTTCAAAAATTTTTTCATCAGGCCAAAACTGAATGATAGTTCCCGTTCTATTGGTATTTCCTATAACTTCCAAATCCGTAATCGGTTTTCCTCTTTCAAATTCCTGTTTGTAAATTTTTCCATCTCTTTTGATAGTCATTATAAGTTTTTTACTAAGTGCATTTACAACCGAAACCCCTACCCCGTGAAGTCCTCCGCTAACTTTGTATGTTTTATTATCAAATTTACCGCCTGCGTGCAAAACGGTCAAAACAACGGTAGCGGCCGGGATTTTTTCTTGCGGATGAATATCAACAGGAATTCCTCTTCCATTATCGCTTATCGTAGCACTGCCGTCTTTATTGATTTTGACTTTAATTTCATTTGCGTATCCGGCCATCGCTTCATCGATAGAATTGTCCACCACTTCGTAAATTAAATGATGAAGTCCTTTTACGGATGTGTCTCCTATATACATTCCGGGTCTTTTTCTGACCGCTTCAAGACCTTTTAATACTCTGATATTTTCAGCACCGTAATTTGTCATCAAATTCCTTTAATAATTTTTAATATTATATCAAATATTAAGAGGCATAATTATTGTTATAAAATTGCCTTCTTCAAGTTCAAAAGGAATATTTGGTTCATTTAAATTCAATTTAAAATCATTCGAATTTATTACGTTCAAAAAATCGATAATATATCTACTATTTACCGCAAAAACAAATTCATCTATTTCGCAATTGTAATCAAAACTTGTTTTTGCTTGAATTGTTTCGTCTGCAAAACTTTCAAAAATTACTTTTTCTTTGGTTATGGATATTTTTACTTCGTTTGAAACAATGCTTATTTGTTTTAGATGTGATAAGAATTCGTTTTTGTTAAAGATAAGAGAATATTTAAAACTTTGCGGTATTATTTTTTCATATGCCGGATATTTTCCGTTTATCAATTTCGTAAAAAACAAAACATTTTCATTTTTAAGAATTAGATAAATATCATCATAAAAAATTTCCATTTCATCATTAAATATTCTTTTTATTTCGCTTACGCTTCTTTTTGGAACTATTATTTTACCCTCTGCTCCTTTTGCTTCGCTTTTATACAAAGCAAGTCTTCTTGTATCTGTTGAAACAAAATTTGTTTTGTCTTTTATATCAAAAAGTGCCCCGTTTAGTTCATATTTAGGGTTATTGTTGTCTATTACGGGAAATATTTTTTTTATTGCATCGATAAATTCCTCGTTTTTTATGTTTAGTTTGTTTAAATTATCGGGATTTGGAAATTCCGGGAATTCTTCCGCATTGAAACTCGAAAGTTTATAAATCGAGGTATCTTGTTTAATGGTAATTTGATCGTTTTCTTTTTTTATTTCTATGTCTTTATTTTGAAGTGTTTTTATGATATCGTTTAATTTTTTGGCATTTATTGTCGCTTTTCCTTTTTCTAAAATTTCGGCTTGGGTTTTTATTTTTATTCCTATTTCCTTGTCCGTTGCTTTTATAACCAAATTTTCATCCGCTATAATTAATATGTGGGATGTTATTTGAGTGTTATCTTTTTTGTCTGCAAATGCTACTGCTTGATTGATTATACTTTCAAATACCGGTTTTTGAATTTTAATATGCATTCTCTCTCCTTTTATTTAAATTATTATAGTAGTAATAGTAGATTGTGTTGAATAAGTGAAAGTTTTTAAAAAAGCCCTTTGTTTGTGAAAAATTAGCGTGAATGTGAATTGTTTTTTTATTCACGTTATTCACCTTTTTTGATTAATATTTTATTTTTTAGTTCTTCTATTTTGATTCTGAAATCATTATCTTCTTTTAATCTTTTATTAAACGCTTTTATTGCATGACTTACCGCACTATGATCTTTTAGCCCGAAATATTTTGCTATTGTCGGAGTTGAATCTTTTGTAAATTCTCTTGCTAAAAATATAGCGCATCTTCTAGCCGCCACAATATTTTTGTTTCTGCTTTTTGAAGTTATTTCGCTTGGTTTGATATTGAATTCTTTTGCAATTAAAGATATGATATCTTCAAGCGTTATATTTTCTTTTTTGTCTTTAATATGCTCTTTTAGTGCTTGTTTTGCAAAATCAACGGTTATTTCGTTAACTCCGAAAAGTTTTGCATAAGCATGTAATTTTACTATCATGCCTTCAATTTCTCTTATGTTGCTATCAAGTTTTGTAGCAATAAATTCAATAACGTCATCAGGCAAATATATTCCGTTTATTTCGCATTTTTTTCTTATTATTTCTATTTTCGTTTCAAGCTCGGGAGGTTGGATATCTGCAATTAGTCCCGCTTCAAATCTATTCCTTAATCTGTCTACCAAATCATGAAGTTTTTTTGGAGGTCTATCAGCTGTTAGGCATATCTGTTTTTTTTGATTGTAAAGTTCGTTGAACGTATGAAAGAATTCTTCTTGTGTCTGTTCTTTTTGGGCGAAAAATTGGACGTCATCTATCAATAAACAGTCGCAGTTTCTATATTTCTCGTGAAATCTATCCATTGTATGGTTTCTGACATTTTCTCTGAATTCATTCATAAACTGTTCGCTTGTAACATAAATAACTTTTAATCTGTTTTTAAGATAATTTCCAATAGCCTGAATTAAATGTGTTTTTCCAAGCCCTACCCCTCCGTAAATGAATAACGGGTTATAACTTTTCCCCGGATTTTCCGCAACGCTTTTTGCAGCCGAATATGCGAATTGGTTTGAAGAGCCCGTTATAAAACTTTCGAATGTATATTCGGGTATTAAAACGGACGGGTTGGAAATATTTAATTCTTCAAATTCTTCGACTTTTTTGTGTTTTATCTCTTTTGTAGTGAATATTATATTTGCTTCAAGTCCCGTTTCTTTTTTATATATTTCTTGAAATTTTTTTAAATATTTTCTTTTTAAAAAATTTGCAATGTAAATATTCGGGGCTTTTATTATCAAATTTGCAGAATCCGAATTTTCTTCATCAAATTCCAAATTTTTAATAAATTTATTATAATTCAATAGATTTTCACTTTTTAATTCTTTTTTTATTTTATCAAACAGCAAATTATATATCCTTTGTGAATAAAAATTTTTTCACATTTGTGAAAATTCAGTGAAAATAGATGTGAATATTATTTTATCATAAAGAATTTAAAATGTCTAATTTAATTTTCACATAGTGAATAAAATGTGAATAAATCAATGAAAAGAGGTTGAATGAGAATTCTCGGAATTGACCCCGGCACTAAACGAAGCGGATATGCAATTATTGAAACAAATCCGAAGCTTAATTTGATTGATGCCGGTTTTATTAAAATAACAGAAAAAAAACTTCAATATCAAATAGCTCAGTTAATAGAAGGTATTGATATAATTTTAAAAAATGATATCAACGAAATTGCTATGGAAGATATATTTTATGCATATAATCCCAAAACCGTTTTAAAACTCGCCCAATTTAGAGGTGCGCTTTCTCTTAGAATTTTGCAGCTTCACGGAAATTTTTTCGAATATACTCCCTTACAGGTTAAAAAAGCGGTAACAGGAAACGGAAAAGCAAAAAAAGAGCAAGTTGCTTTTATGGTAAAAAGGATTTTGGGAATTAAAGGGGAGATTAAACCGCTTGATATTACGGATGCTATTGCCGTTGCTATTACACATTCCCAAAGGATTAAAAATTTTTGAAATAACAGATATAATAGGAATTATTGCATTTAGTATTAGCGGATATTTAATAGGTGTTAGGAAAAATCTCGATTTGCTCGGTGTAATATTAAGTGCTTTTTTAACAGCTCTTGGAGGCGGAATCATAAGAGATGTTGTGGCTAATAGAGAAATTTTCGCTTTTACTGCTGTTTTACCAGGAATGGTCGTTTTGATATCCGTTTTTGTTTCTTTTGTTTTTAAATTTCACAAAAAAGAGATTGAAAACAAATTTTTATTTGTTGTAATCGATACGATAGGTCTTGTTTCTTTTTCCATTTCGGGAGCGTTGGTAGGGTTAAACGTTCATTTTAATCTTTTAGGAGTGATGTTTTTAGCTTTTATTACCTCTGTTGGCGGAGGGATGTTAAGAGATATGCTTATTAATGAAATTCCATTTATTTTAATTAAAAATTTTTATGCAAGCGTTTCTTTGATTATAGGTTTTTGTCTCTATTTTTTAAAGAGCAGCCCGTTTGTTGTGGTAGTAATTTTTGTTTTAGGCGTTACATTAAGACTTTTTGCATATAAAAAAGATTTTCATTTGCCAAAAATTAAGATATAATTTAATAAAAAAGGAGATATAATGAAAGTTGGAGATTTAGTAATAGTTGCAAGCTTGGGAGAAATTAAAGCATACAAAGCCAATCCGAGAACTCCTGAGGCCGAAGCCGGTCTTAAACCAAATGAAATAAAACTTGATTTTATAAAAGGAATAGATATTATAGAATCTCACAGAAAACTTAACGATTTGATTACAGGAATTGATGAAGGAATTAAAAAAGCGGGATTTTTAAATAGAGCCGCAAGCGGAGAAAAACATAATTTAAAAGAAGAAATCTATAAAGAAGCCGTTAAATGTGTTGCCGAGGATATAGATTTGCTGATTAATGAATTCGGGGATAAAAAAGTGTTTTTATCACTTCCTCAAACAATAGCGGACGATGTTTTGGAACAAATCAAAAACAAAAATAAAATATTCAGACTTGTTAAAAAAGATTTGCTAAAAATAGATAAAAACAAACTTTTGGATGAATTCAAACCGGAAATTTTAAAATAGGGGGCTATTTTTCTTTTGCCACCCTGTCTAATATCCCGTTTATAAAAGAAGTCGCTTTATCCTCAGAAAAATTTTTAGCTATTTTGATCGCTTCGTTTATTACGATTTGATAAGGTGTATCAGTATATTTTATTTCGTATATACCAAGTCTTAAAATCTGTTTGTCGATCTTGTCAAGTCTTTCAAAATCCCAATCTATCAGATGTTCTTTAATTATTTTGTCTATTTCGCTAATATGTTCCAAAATTCCATTTAAAAGTTTTCTTGCAAAATCAGCTTTTTGATTTTTGATTTTTTTTTCTTTTAAAAGTTCGTCAAATTGTTCTTTTGCTTTTTCATTACCTTGTTCCATTGCGTAAAGAGTTTGAATTACCGCTTCTCTTGCGTGTGTTATCGTTGCCATTATATCCTCCATATTTTATATGCAATTAAACCTAAACATATTAAACTCTCAGGTATTAAAATTAATGTTATTTTTTCAATTGTTATCGGTTCAAAAAAATATTTAAAAAATCTTAAAAAAGCTCCGGTTAATACCAAAATAACCGCAGCTACCAAAATGGCTAAATCAAGCCTGTTTTTCAAATCGAATTTTAATCTCATAACTCTTTATATAAATTTATCATTTCAATTAATCCAACCATTGCCTCAAAACCTTTGTTTCCGGCTTTTGTTCCCGCTCTTTCGATTGCCTGTTCTATTGTGTCTGTCGTTAAAAGTCCGAATGTTACGGGTGTGTCGAATTGAAGAGTTGAATTTGCAATTCCTTTTGTAGCTTCTGCTGCTACATAATCAAAATGAGGAGTTGCTCCTCTTATTACCGCTCCAACACATACAATTCCGTCATAAATATCTTTTTTAAGAACTCTTTTTAAAGCAAAAGGAATTTCAAACGCTCCCGGGACTAAAATCAAATCAAGATTTTTTTCATTCCCTCCGTTTCTTACAAATGCATCTTTTGCACCTTCAATTAGCCTATCTGTTATCAAATGATTAAACCTGCTTGCAATAATTGCAATCTTTTCATTTCCTTCAAGTTTTAAGTTTCCTTCTAAAATTTTCATAAAATCTCCTTGTTACATTGATTTATACATTCAATATCTGTTAATGTCTCTTTTAACATATCAGGTGTTATCATATTTGCGCCATCGCTTAGGGCTTCATCTGGATTATAATGTGTTTCAAAGAAAAATCCGTCAATTCCGACAGCCGCCGCTGCTTTTGAGAGCGGAGCCACAAATTCTCTTTTCCCGCTGCTTTTGCCTCTTGCACCTCCCGGCATTTGAACGCTGTGAGTCGCATCAAAAATTACAGGGGCGAATTTTCTCATAATAACTAAGCTTCTCATATCAACTACCAAATTTCCATATCCAAATGTTGTGCCTCTTTCAGTAAGCCATACCCCATATTTTTTGGAATTTTCAAAACTCACTTCTTCGCATCCTCTTGTTTTTAAAACTTTTAAAACAGAATATTTCATATCCTCCGGATTCATAAACTGCCCTTTTTTGATATTAACTATTTTTTCAGTTTTTGCAGCTTCTACCAATAAATCGGTCTGTCTGCAAAGAAAAGCGGGAATTTGTAAAACATCAACAATCTCAGCAACTTTTTTGACCTGATTTGTTTCGTGAATATCCGTTAAAAGTTTGTAACCGAATTTCTCTTTTACTTCATTTAAAATTTCAAGTCCTTTGTCAATTCCCGGACCCCTGTAACTTTCGAGCGATGTTCTGTTTGCCTTGTCAAAACTTGCTTTAAAATAAAACTCATATTTTTCATTGTAAGGTTTAAGATATTCGGCAATTTTGAAAATCTGTTCTTTGCTTTCAATCACACACGGCCCCGCTATTAAAATCATTATTTACCTTTTTTATTATAATTATAAC
>JALVTJ010000009.1 GCA_027036005.1 Nautiliaceae bacterium | reverse complement strand
TTTTAATGGGGTTTGGTGTTATTTTGCATATATTTAACTTTAAAACCTTTAAAACTTCTATTACTTCTAATACCTCCATACTCCTAATGACAAATTTACCAATATACAAATACACCAATATACAAATTTAAGTGTCAGAGGAGTTTATATTATTAAGAAGTGGTGCCCAGGGACGGAATCGAACCGCCGACACAGGGATTTTCAGTCCCTTGCTCTACCGACTGAGCTACCTGGGCAAAAGTGGTGGGCTCGGCAGGACTCGAACCTGCGACCAACCGGTTATGAGCCGGTTGCTCTAACCAACTGAGCTACGAGCCCGTGTGTGTGGGATGAAATTATAGCTATTTTTTATTTTAAATTCAAGTAATTTTTAGAAAAAAATAAAAAATTTGTAAAAAATAATAATTTTTAGTATAATTACGGCTCAAAATTAAAAAAACGCCTCCTTGCTCCAAGCAAAAGGGGCTAAAAAGCCAGAAGGAGATTTAATGAGTCTAAGACATTACGAAACAATGTTTATTACTAAGCCGACGCTTAGCGATGAAGAAAAAGAAAAAATACTCGAAAGCATTAAAAATGTTATTACGCAAAACGGTGGAGAAGTGGTAGCGGTTGATAATATAGGTGTAAGACAATTGGCATATCCTATCAAAAAATTTGAAAGAGGGCATTATTATATAATTTATTTCAAAGCGCCTGCAAATGCTGTTTTGGAACTTGAAAGACAAATGAGATACAATGAAGATCTTTTAAGATTTATGAGTGTAAAATATGAAACAAAAAAAGATATAAAACGATTCGAAGAAATGGCAAAAAATGTTCAATAAAGTAATACTCATTGGCAACCTCACAAGGGATGTGGAACTTAAATACACTCCAAGCGGCACTGCCATCGCCAAATTCGGAATAGCTACAAACAGAACTTATAAAGATAATCTGAGCGGTGAAAACAAACAGGAGGTTATGTTTATTGATATTACGGTTTTTGGCAGGAGTGCCGAGGTTGCAAATCAGTATTTATCCAAAGGCAGAAGAGTTTTGATAGAGGGCAGATTAGTGCTTGATCAATGGGTTGATTCCACGGGAAATAAAAGAAGCAAACATTCGATAGTCGCGGAAAGAGTGCAGTTTATGGATTCAAAATCAAGCTCTTCGGATAACGGTTCTTATCAGTTTAATCAACCGGAGCAAAAAAAACCACAGATGCAACAAAAAACAAACGAAATACCGTCAATCGATATCGATGATGATGAAATACCATTTTAAAGGATAGATAATGGCAGCTGATCCAAAGAAAAAATACGGAAAAAAAAGATGCAAATATTGTGAAATGAAAGTTGATTATATCGGATACAAAGATTTGGATTTAATTAAATATTCTTTGTCCGAAAGATACAAAATTATGCCAAGAAGGCTTACAGGAACTTGTAAAAAACATCAAGATATGGTTCAAAAAGCGATTAAAAGAGCAAGACAAGTCGCTTTAATACCTTATGTGGTTGACAGACACAGAGTAGTTGAAAATCCTTTTGATGTTATCAAGCCACTAAAAGGGTAAACCCTTGTGGCTACCATTTATATAAATAAAAGTAAGCTTTTTAAAAACCTTGATAAAATTTCTTTAATAAATCCCAATATTTTAGCGGTTATAAAAGATAATGCCTACGGGCATGGGATAATTACAATCTCTAAGCTTCTTAATGAATACGGAATAAAAAAAGCATGCGTGAGAAACAACTATGAAGCCGTTTTTGTTAAAGAATTTTTTGAAGAAATTTTAATATTTAATCCCTCAGGCGCAAGAGAAGCAAAAAACATTTCTTATGCGATAAATTCCTTAAAACAGCTTAAAAAAAACCGTCATCCTTATATTCATCTGAAATTTGACACCGGAATGCATAGAAACGGAATTTTGGAAGAGGAAGTTGAAGAAGCTTTGAATATCGCAATGCAGAAAAATTTTGAAATAAGAGGGGTTTTCAGTCATTTTTGTTGCAGTGAAGAAACAAATAACGATACGTTTATTCAATACGAAAAATTTAAAAAAATAAAATCTCAAATAGAAAATTTTTGTGAAAAAAAAGCTCTTAAAAAACCTTATTTTCATATAGCCAATTCAACAGCTCTAAATAAATTGCCAGATACGTTTGATTATGTTCGCCCGGGGATAGCTATATACGGGGGAATTGACGGATATGAGGGAATAATGAGTTTGGTTGCTAAAACCGTGAGTGTAAGAGAAATTGAAAATGACGGGGTAGGATATAATAAGATGTTTTTTTCAAAAGAAAAAATAAAACTAAGCGCTGTGGATGTGGGTTATGCAGACGGGATTCCTTATTTTAAAAACGGATGCAAATTGAAAAATACCGAGGCTGTGGGAAAAATATCGATGGATTATATGTCTGTAAAGGGAGAACATAAAGAAGTAGTTGTCTTTGATGATATTAAAGAGTTTGTCAAAAATTTCGATACGATAACCTATGATATCTTAGTGAAAATGTCGCCGAGAATAAAAAGAGTTGTTATTGGGTAAATGCGTAGATGAGTAAATGGATGGAGAAGAGGGAAGAGGTGTTTGGAGTTCCGAGTTCCGAGTTCCAAGTTTTTGAGGTCTGAATAATTATGAATTATAAGTATTGAATTATTAATTTAACGAATAACAAATATACTAATATACCAATATACAAATTACTAAAAGGAAATATTTGAAGCCTATTAGTGTAACACAGCTTAACAATCAGATTAAATCTATTCTTGAATCGCATTTTCAGATTGTTTTGGTAGAGGGAGAAGTGAGTAAAGCTGTTTATCATTCTTCCGGACATTTGTATTTTACAATTAAAGATGAAAATTCTTCTATTAACTGTGCGATGTGGAAAAGCAATCTTTCAAAAATGAAATTTAAATTAAAAACGGGCGAAAAAGTTTTGGTTTACGGGGCAATTAGCCTTTATGTGCCGAGGGGGGAATATAAACTGATTGCGCAAAATATCGAACCGAGCGGACTTGGCGCACTTCAAAAAGCATACGAGCAGTTAAAAGAAGAATTAAACCGTCTGGGCTATTTTGACGAAGAGAGGAAAAAACCGCTTCCGAGATTTCCTAAAAAAATCGCAATAGTAACATCCGCTACGGCTGCGGCATTGCAAGATATGCTAAGAATTGCAAATAAAAGATGGAGACTTACTAAATTTTATCTTTTTAACGCTTTGGTTCAAGGTGATGCGGCGGCTGAGGATATTGCACGTAAAATTAAAACGGCGGATGAATTTATATTTGAAGACGGAAGCGGGTTTGATTTGATTATTGTAGGAAGAGGAGGAGGGAGCAAAGAGGATTTATGGCCTTTTAACGAAAGGATTGTGGCCGATGCGATATTTAATGCAAAAACCCCTGTAATTTCCGCTGTGGGGCATGAAATTGATTATCTTATAAGCGATTTTGTAGCCGATAAAAGAGCGGCAACGCCGAGCAATGCAATGGAGATTGCCCTACCTGATGGTAATGAAATTTTGATGATGCTGGATGAAATGATAAATTTGTTTAACTATAAATTTGAAAATATTTTGTATAAAAAAGAAAAGCAATTAAAACATTTAATAGAAATATTCGAATCAAATTCTCTAAATAAAAAACTTGAAATTTATTTGCAAAATATTGAGATTTTACAAAACAAATTTAATAATGAAATGAAAGCCCTTTTAAATATCAAGAAAAATCGGGTTGAAATATTAAAAAACGAATTTAGCGCACTTTCACCTCTAAACAGATTAAACAAACTTTCAAAAGAGATTGAAATAATGATTATTCAATTTAAAAGAAATATTGAAAATATTTTTTACGGCAAAGAAAGGGAAATTAAGGCGTTAAAAAACGGATTTGAAGTATTAAATCCCGAGAATCGTCAAAGAGAGGGATTTGTTGAAATAGCAAAAAACGGTAAAAAAATAAATTTGGAAGATTTGAAAATAAATGATATTTTTGACGTTCTAAATACTAGAACAAAAGTTACATCGAAAGTTCTTGAAATTTTTAATAGAAAAGATATTTAATTTATGAATTTATTAATCGATTTAAAAAAATTATGGTATAATTCCAATTGCCCCAGCCCTGTGCAAGGGCGGTAAGAGGCAACGCTTCAGGCCCGGAAGGGAGCAGAGCACCTTTTACCGTTCTGTGCCGCAGGTTTCTGGGGTGCTAAAAATTTTAACTCCTTCTACACTATGTTTATTAATTTTAAATCATAATTTTTGAAATTTGCAAATAAAAAATATAATGTTGAAATAATTTTATTCTAATTTATTAGGAAATTCAATAATAAATTCGACACCTTTTTCACTTTGAACTTTTATTTTTGCTTTATGTGCTTTTAATATATTTTTAACGATACTAAGTCCTAGGCCGAAACCTTTTATATTTTTGTTATGCGATTCGTCAACTCTGTAAAATTCATCAAAAATGAAAGGAAGTTTGTCTTTCGGAATGCCTATGCCGTTGTCTTTAATAGTTAAAATAATTTTATTTTTTGTTTTTTTAAGAAAAATATTTATTTTCAAAGCTTTATATTTAATGGAATTTTCTATTAGATTGCCAAGGGCTATTTTCAAAAGAGTTTTATCTCCTTTTATTATATATTCGTCTTTTTCATCTATATGAAGCGAAATATGAATTTTGTTCGAATATTTTTCAAAAAGTTCAAAAACTATATCTTCCAAATCTATTTTTGTTAATTTGCAATTTTTCAGATCGTTTTTTGTAAGAAAAAGAAGTTTATCGGTAATTTCGTTTAAATAATTAACTTCTTGTAAAATAGATTGAAATATTTTATTACAATCTTTATTCTCATTCATAAGAGCAATTTCAATTTCAGTTTTCATAATTGCCAGAGGTGTTTTAAATTCATGAGAAACGTTTGAATTAAAATTTCTAAGTTTTTTAAATGAAATTTCTATTTCTTTGACAATAGTATCAATAAATTTATATCCTACCATTAGAGCGATTAAATATATAATAAAAGATATCAAAAGCGAAATAGTCTTTATGATTTCTATTTTATCATCATTAGTCGAATAAAAAGTTGCTATTTTGATTATATAGCCGTGTTTTTGAGTGATATAAGTGAGTAGTTTTTCTCTTTTTTGATTTAAAAGATATTCTATCGAAAAATGGTTTTTTTTATTTATTTTTATTTTTTGGTTTGTTTTGATTATTTTTACAAAAAGAGGAAAAATTTTATTTTTATGCTGAATTTGCAAAAGTGTTTTTGTGGAGAAATTTTCAGGGTTTATTTCACTTGCCACAAGGGCAAGTTTGTCTTTTAAATGTATATCAAAGGATTTTTTCAAAGCTATAAGCAATGCTCCTTCGAAAAAAACGATAATCAAAAAAACGATTAAAGCGAATTTATAAAAAAGCTGGTTTTTTAAATTATTCATCGCTTATTTTAAAGCCCATTCCTCTAATCGTTTTTATTAACGGTTTTTCTCTGCCTTTATCGATTTTTTTTCTGATATGTGAAAGATATACGTTAATTACGTTTGAATTAATCTCATCATCCATCTCCCATAAATTGTTTGCAATCATCTCCGGAGTTACAATTTTGTTTTTATTAACCATCAAATATTTTAAAAGTTCAAACTGTTTTGCCGTAAGATCAATATATTTTCCTCCTACTTTGACTTCTTTGGTTTCCGGGTTTAATTCTAAATCCGCAATTTTCAAAACATTATCTTCAATATTTTGGCTTCTTCGATAAAGTGCTTTTAGTCTGGCAATTAGCTCCGCAAAATCAAACGGTTTTGTCAAATAATCATCGGCAATTTTCAAACCTTCGACCTTATCTTCAACATCGCTTTTAGCTGTTAATATTAAAATAGGCGTTCTTATCCCTTCTTTTCTTAATATTTTTATCATTTCGAGGCCTGAGAGTTTAGGCAGCATCCAATCTACAATTAAAATATCGTATTTATTATTTTGAGCGAGATAAAGTCCTTCTTCACCGTCTTTTGCCGTATCTACCCTGAAACCGTGTTGTTTTAATCCGGTTTTTATGTTTTGTAATAATTTGACGTCGTCTTCGATTAACAATACTTTCATTTTTAACTCCTTTTATTTTAATGTATTATATTAAAAAATTAATGTTAAAATACCTTTAAAAAAGGAAATTTATGATTTTATCGATTGAAAGCAGTTGTGATGATTCAAGTATTGCCGTAATGGAGATAAAAAATAAAAAACTTTTGTTTCATAAAAAAATTTCGCAAGAGATAGAGCATGCAAAATACGGAGGTGTTGTCCCCGAACTTGCAAGCCGTCTTCATGCCGAGGCTCTTCCTAAAATATTGGAGGAGACGAAAGAATTTTTCCCAAAATTAAAAGCCATAGCCGTTACCAGTGCTCCGGGTCTTTCGGTTACGTTGCAAGAAGGCGTTATGATGGCAAAATCTCTTTCTATTGCGCTTAATTTACCGATTATTGCAGTTAATCATTTAATAGGGCATATCTATTCACTTTTTATTGAAAAAGAGGAAATTAAGCCTATAATGGTTTTATTGATAAGCGGGGGCCATACCAAAATATTGAATTTTAATGGAATAGATAATATTTGCGAAATAGCCACAACTCTTGATGATAGTTTCGGGGAGAGTTTCGATAAATGTGCGAAAATGTTAGGACTTAATTATCCCGGGGGTCCAGAAATTGAAAAGCTTGCAAAAAAAGGCGAAAATAAAATTTCCCTTCCGCTTCCTCTTAAAAATTCGCCTGATATTAAATTCAGTTATTCGGGTCTTAAAAACGCCGTAAGATTGGTTATTGAAGAAAAGAGATACAAAAAAGAAGACATTGCCGCATCTTTTCAAGAAAAAGCGATAGAACATCTGGTTTTTATGAGCAAAAGAGCTATAAAAAAATATAAACCTCAAAAATTTGCAATAGTCGGAGGTGCAAGTGCAAACAAAAGAGTTAGAGAAGAATTTGAGAAACTGGCAAAAAAATTTGATTTTAATCTTTTTTATCCGGATTTTAAATATACAAGCGATAACGCCGCAATGATTGCAAGAGCGGGAATTGAGCTTTACGAAAAAAACAAATTTACAGATTTTAAAAATTTAACTGTTATGCCAAAAGTAGAGTTTAGGAAGTGTTAATGAGTATATAAGTATATGAGGAATATGGGATGAGGAAAGAGGAGCTACGGGTTTTAAGTTCCGAGTTTTGAGTTTTAAACTTAACACTAAAAACTAAGCACTAAGCACTTTAATACCTTTAATACCTTTAATACCTTTAATACCTTTATTACCTTTAATACCTTTATTACCTTTAATACTCTTAATACTTATACTACCTCTAATAATCAATATACCAATATACTAATACACAAATAACCAATACACTAATAAACTATACAAATATTAAAAAATATAAATGTGTCAGAGAATTAATAGGGATATAAAAAAGAAGAAGCAGATTATAATCTGCTTTCGTAACGTCTGAGCATCCAAAGTTTTCTGAGGATTTTTTTACGCGTAGCGATTTTTTCTTTTTTACGTCTCTCGGTAGGAGGTTCGTAAAATCTTCTTTTTCTAATTTCAACTACAATCAGGTTTCTATCAACCTGTCTTTTGAACTTTCTGTAAGCAGATTCGAAATCTTCTCCCGGATGAACTACGATTCCTGGCACTGCTCTCACCACCTTTCGTTTGATTTTAGGATAAAATTTTATCATAAAATTTAAAAAAACAAAAGGATGGTATGAAAAAAGTTTTTTTTATTATTGTTTTATTGTTTTTGGGATGTCAGGGAAATTCGGATGCTTTTGGGAAACAAAACGCAACTGAAAAAAATCAAAAAAAGCTTATAATTCCTTTGTATTTTTATGATATCGCCAAGTGGGACAAAGTGGCTAATTACAAAGAAAAAGAGATTGTTATTTTAAATCCTTCAAACGGTCCGGGAGATGAGGTTGATGAGAATTATCAAAAATTAATAGAAAAATTAAATAAAAACGGAGATAAACCAATAGGATATGTTTATACAAAATGGGGCGGTAGAAATATCGAAGAAGTAAAAAGAGATATCGATAAATGGATAAAATTTTATCCGGGAGTGAAAGGTTTTTTTATAGATGAGGCGAGCGAAAGTGAATCGGAACTTGATTATTATAAAACTTTGTATTTATATATAAAATCAAAAGGTGATTTTTATGTGGTTTTAAATCCGGGAGTTTATCCCTATAAAGGATATTTTGATATTTCCGATAATATTGTTGTTTTTGAAGATGATTTTAATAAATTAACCGGTGATGTTTGCACTGAAAATCCAGCCAAATCTTCAATTATTGTGTATGATGCGAACAAAACCCAAATGGAAAATATTTTAAAATATAAATGCAAAAATTTTTATGTAACGGACGATACTTTACCCAACCCTTACGATACATTGCCAAGTTATTTCGATGAAGAAATAAAATTATTAAAATGATATAATTTCAATTAAAAAGGGATTTTATGGCAAAATATATTTTTGTAACTGGCGGGGTTTTAAGCTCTCTTGGCAAAGGAATAACATCCGCTTCAATAGCAACTCTTTTACAGCACAGCGGTTTTAGTGTTTCAATGGTCAAAATAGATCCTTATATAAACGTCGATCCCGGAACAATGAGCCCTTTTGAACACGGTGAGGTTTTTGTTACCGAAGACGGGGCGGAGACGGATCTTGATATAGGAAATTATGAGAGATTCTTAAATAAAAATTTAAGCAAAAAAAATAATTTTACAACGGGCCAGATTTATTTGAGTGTTATAAAAAAGGAAAGAAGAGGCGATTATTTGGGCAAAACTGTTCAGATTATTCCTCATATAACAGACGAGATTAAAAAAAGAATAAAAGAAGTGGGAGAAATTAACGATATAGTAGTAGTCGAACTTGGCGGAACCGTCGGTGATATAGAAGGCCTTCCTTTTTTAGAAGCGGTTAGGCAATTAAAACAAGAGGTTGGTAAAAACAATGCAATGTTTGTGCACGTTACATTGATACCTTATATGAAAGCGGCGGGCGAGCTCAAAACAAAACCTACCCAGCATAGCGTTCAAGAACTTAGAAGAATCGGTATAACCCCTCATATGATAGTAGCGAGAACGGAAAAACCCCTGCCTAAGTATTTAAAAGAAAAACTCTCCGAATCGTGCGATATAGAAAAAGACAGCGTAATAGAAGCCGTTGATGCACCTACCGTGTATCAGGTTCCTTTGAATTTTTTGAATCAGGATATCTTAAAACCGATAGCAAGAGAGCTTGATTTGGGAGAACTTCATCCTGATATGAGCGAATGGAATTATCTTGTCAAAAAAATTATTTCTCCTCAAAAAGAGGTAAAAATAGCTTTTGTTGGAAAATATCTTAAACTTAAAGAGAGTTATAAATCGTTAATAGAAGCGCTTATCCACAGCGGAGCACATCTTGATATGAGAGTGAATATTCAGTGGATTGATTCCGAAGAGCTTGAAAAAGAAGAAAATCTTGACGAAATTTTTGCGGAAATAAGCGGAATTTTGGTTCCGGGAGGATTTGGAGAGAGGGGAATTGAAGGAAAGTTAAAAGCGATAAAATATGCCAGAGTAAATAAAATTCCTTATCTTGGCATATGTCTTGGAATGCAGCTTGCGGTAATCGAATTTGCAAGAAACGTTTTAAATCTTAAATTTGCCAATTCGCAAGAATTTGATCCAGACACGAGTGAGCCGGTCGTGTATTTGATCGATGAATTTATAGACGCAAGCGGGCAAAAACAACTTAGAACGCATAAATCCCCTCTTGGAGGAACTATGAGACTTGGCGGATATGAATGCTTAGTTAAACCTGATACCAAGCTTTTTGAAGCGTATAAAACGGATAAGGTTATTGAAAGACACAGACATAGATACGAAGTAAACGCTTCTTATGAAAAGGCCTTGGAGGAAAACGGAATGATTGTCAGCGGAAAAAGCAAAGAAGGACTGATTGAATCGGTTGAGATTAAAGAGCATCCTTGGTTTGTTGGGGTTCAGTTTCATCCCGAATTTACTAATAAATTAAAATCCCCTAACAAAGTTATTATGTCTTTTGTTAAAAACGCTTATAAATGTCAAAGAAGCTGCTAAAACAGCTTTTTTATTTGGATTTTTCAGGGATAATTAAAAATTTTTAATTATATTGGAATTGATAATAGAAAAGGGAAATTGAGTGATTTTAATATCATTTGTTGTCTAAGTTACTTTACATTTTTTAAAAAGAATGTATAATTGTAAAGTAACTTGGACAAAGGTAAAAAATGATAGAAATTTCTCATCATGATAAATTTATAGCAACGCTTCAAGCTGAAAATAAAAAATATATTTTAGAATATAAAGATTTTGATTTAAGTAATTCTATTTCTCTTTCACTTCCAAATACCCAAAAATTTTATATAAGTGAATTTGATTTTATTCCTTATTTTGAGAGTTTTTTGCCTGAGGGGTATTTGTTTGAGGTGTTTAAAAATTATCTTACGAAAGAGTATGGATATGTTGATGATTATTTACTTTTTTCAATACTTGCTCCAAATATTGAGGGTAGGATAAAGTATGGTAAAAGTGATGATATTGAAATAAAGTTTGAGCTTGATTATATACTCGAAAATGACACTGATGATATATTTAATTATTTGCTTAATATTTTTTTACGAAAAAATGCAGTTTCGGGTATTCAACCAAAAACAGTGGCAATTTTGAAAGATAAAGAAAAATTAAATATAAAAAACTATATTATCAAAACTTGGGGAGATGAATTTCCTTATTTGGCTGAAAATGAGTTTATTTCATTAAAAACAGTTGAATTTGCCGGAATTAAAATACCCAATATTTATCTTTCTAAAAATAAAAAATTTTTGATAGTTGAAAGATTTGATAGTAAAAATTTAGGATTTGAAGAGGTGTTATCCCTTATGGGAAAGGTAAGAGCGTTTAAATATAACGGAAGCTATGAGCAAGTAGCAAAAACAATATATCAGTATTTAAGCGATCCTAAGGAAATGGAGGAATTTTTTAAATTGATTGTGATGAATTATCTCTTAAAAAACGGGGATGCCCATCTTAAAAATTTCGGACTTCTTTTTAGCGACGATTTAAGCGAAATACATCTCTCTCCTGCATATGATGTTGTAACAACAACAGCTTATATATTTAAAGATAAACCAGCACTCACCCTCTTTGGCAAGAAAAAATGGTATTATGAAGAGCTTATTGAATTTGGGAGAAAATATTGTTTTTTGGATAATGCAAAAGATTTATATGATGAATGTATTGAAGCAAAAAATAAAGGGATTAAATTGTTAGAAGAATATATCAATAATAATCCTCACTTTGAGATTATCGGCAAAAAAATGCTTGATAGCTGGCAAAATAAGGAGATAACGGATGATATTATTCGAACTTGGCGAAAAAATTAAAACATTACGAAAAGAAAAAAAACTCTCTCAAACTGAATTGGCAAAAAAATCGGGAATTTCAAGAGCGACACTTTCAAAACTTGAAAACGGCAACTTGACAAAAATCAGTGTAGCCACACTTGATAGGGTGCTTGGAGTGCTTGGATTTACAATAGATATAAAACCTAAAAATCCTTTTGTTAAAAGACAATAAATTAAAAATAAAAATTTTTTATTTAGTCAATTTTCTTTTTATAAAAACAATCAAATTCGAATTTTGGATATAATTTTGCAAAAAAGGTATTAATTGCAAATTTTAAGCAAAGAAAAAATAAAAGAAATCCTCTCATCAAGAATAGAAGAAATTTCTTCTATGCAAATTCCGCATTTTTCTTTGCTAAGCGATATTGAAAAAGCTGCAAAAAGAATAGTTAATGCAATACAAAATAATGAAAAAATTGTAATTTTGGGTGATTATGATGTTGACGGGGTTAGCTCTTCGGCGATAATGTATCTGTTTTTAAAAAATTTTTATAATAATTTTGAAGTTGTTATTCCCGATAGATTTAAACACGGATACGGGCTTACTTCTAAAATTTTGCAGGAAATAAAAGCCGATTTGATTATAACGGTAGATAATGGAATAAGTTCGTTTGAAGCGGCTGAGATTTGTAAAAAAAGAGGAATTGATTTAATTATTACGGATCATCACACGCCTAAGAAAATTGAAAATGTAAAATGTAAAATGGAAAATGAAAAAAATAATTCTCCATTCTCCATTTTCAATTCTCAATTTATATTGCCTGATGCCTATGCCATTATCAATCCAAAAACCTCTCCCTCTTTTCCTTTTAAAGAAATCTGCGGGGCTGAGGTTGCTTGGTATTTGTGTGCGGCAATTAAGAGTGAAATGAAATTAAGCGTAGATTTAAGAGAATTTCTTGATATTCTATCTCTTGCCATAAT
>JALVTJ010000008.1 GCA_027036005.1 Nautiliaceae bacterium | reverse complement strand
AGTAATTGCTTCCATATGTTGTTCTTGGTGTTTTGGCAAAATCCTCTCAAGCTTAATCGAATAAGTAGGATTATACTCCAAATATCTGTCATCTACTGCAAACTCAAACTGATTTGTCAATATTTTTTATTAATTTTTCTTTAATCATCTTTGGGTTTACACAAAAAATGAAGCATTTCCTATGTTTCATAAATTTAATTTTCTTTAATTTTGAAAAACAATCGATAATTATTTTATAGTCAAACTATAAAACATTTTAATAGCAATAATATACATTAGTATAGCTATTATTCTTTTTATTTGTTTTTGATTTAAATGAAAATGCATTACATAATTTCCTACAATTCCTCCAAGTATTGCCGCTATTGCCGCAACACTTAATACAAGCCAATTCATTTTGGTAAAGCTTAAATACGTAATAAAAGCACCAAGAGTAGAAAAAGGAATAACAAAACTCATAGTAATTGCAATTTTTTTAGTATCAAATCCTAAAATCATTAAAATCGGCAGTAAAATACTACCTCCTCCAAGTCCTAAAAGACCACTTATAATTCCTGCAATACTTCCCAATAAAAATAAAAAAACAGGAGAAATAGTTTCTTTTGTAACTTCATGTTTGCTAAAAAATATCATACTACCGGCAAATAATAAAAAAAGTGCGAATAAAGCTTTTACAATTTCAACAGGAATAAATTTTGATAAATACGCCCCGATAGGTGCAGTAATAGCAAGAGAAAAAACAAGAGGCATAGCAAATTTAAAGTCCAAAACTTTTCTTTTTATATTCATAATGCTCGCTGTAATTGTTGTAGCAGTATTTACAAAAAGACCTATTGCTTTTGCAAAATTAAAACCAAAACCCAACATATCCATTGCCGGAATTAGTGCAGTTGCGCTTCCTATTCCCCCAAGAGAAAAAAAAGCAGAAAGAATAAATGTTATTAAAAATACTTCCACTAACATTTAAAGCCTTATATTTTCCACAAGTTCAACAATTCCTCCTTCAAGAGAAAATATATTTTTAAAGCCTATTCTTTGCATAAAAGCAGTTGCCACAAGTGAACGCTGACCAGAACGACATACCAATACAATTTTTTCATAATTCGAATTAGCTAATTTTTTTAAATTTTCTTTTTCAAATAATTTATACATTGGAATATGAATACTATCCGTATGCGTAAACCCTACAAGCAAAACTTCTTTTGGTGTTTTAATATCGACAATTAAAACTTTTTCATTATTTTCTATCCATTTAATAAGGGTTTCCGGTTTTATTTGACAAGGTTTTTTTGATAAAAATTCTTCTGTAAAATTTGAAAACATTTGATTTAAAATCTCAACTTCTTTCCAATCTATATTATTCATTTATCTCCTTTTTTGTGTAATTGTAAATAAAATATTTATATTTACAAAATAAATAAAATTAAATATAATTATTAAAAAAATCAATAAGGAAATTTTTGACATTAAAAGAACTTGAACTTTTTTATGCATTATCGGAAAATCAGAATGTAAGTGACGTTGCAAAAGAAAAAGGACTTTCCCAATCGGCTGTATCTCTTGCAATTAAATCTTTGGAAAAAGATTTAGGAGAAAAACTCTTTGACAGAATAGGAAAAAAATTAATACTTAATGAACGTGGAAGAATATTTAAAGAAAAAACTTTTAATCATTTCTTAGCTTTAACAGATTTTCAAAAATTTTTCAAAAAAGAAAAAATTTCAGGAAATTTAAAAATAATGACAAGTAAAACAATAGGCACTTTTATTATTCCACAAATAATATTCGATTTTTTGGAAAAATATTCTTTCGTAAATATTTATAAAGAAACCCAAAACTCAAAAAATATAATTAAAAATATAATAGAAGGCAAAATAGATATAGGATTTATTGAAACCGAAATAGAGCATGAAAATATTATAAAAGAAAAAATCGGTGAAGATGAATTAATTGTTGTTAGTGCCGAAAAATATGAAAAAGAAGTTTTCATAGATAATATAAAAAACAAAAAATGGATTTTAAGAGAACAAGGTTCCGGAACACGGGAAATATTTTTAAAAACTCTCGGAAAATATAATAATTTAAATATATTTATGGAATTTTCCGGATTTATTGAGATAAAAAGTCTTTTAAAAAATAAAGATACTTTAACATGTATTTCAAAATATGCGGTAATCAACGAATTAAAAGAAAAAAAACTTTTTGAGGTTAAACTAAAAAATTTTAAATTTAAAAGAAACTTTTATTTAATTTATAACAAAAATAAATATAAAACCAAATTATTTAATGAATTTTATAATTTTATAAAAAAGGAAATAAATTGTATAGCTTTAAATATTTGATTAATGAAATAAAACATTATAAAAAAGAATTTATATCCGCTCAAATAATTGCTATATTTGCAACTTTTATATCAATTCCCATTCCTTTATTAATGCCTCTTTTAATAGATGAAGTTTTACTTAAAAAAGGAGGGAAATGGATTGATTTTATAAATATCTTTTTTTCTCACTGCACGGCTTTTTGTTATGTTTTGATAACCCTTATAATAGTTGTTTTTTTAAGAAGTTTTTTTATAGGTTTGAACATATTGCAAACTTTCTTTTTTGAAAAAATCACAAAAGATATAAGTTATAAAATAAGAATAAGAGTAATGGAGCATTTAAAAAGACTTTCGATTAACGAATACGAAAATGTTAAAACAGGAGATATCGCAAGTA
Source organism: Nautiliaceae bacterium (assembly GCA_027036005.1). GTDB lineage: Bacteria > Campylobacterota > Campylobacteria > Campylobacterales > Nautiliaceae > JALTBU01. Next base: position 9,759 of record JALVTJ010000008.1, on the reverse strand, counting down.
GATTAATAACAGATATAAATACAGTAGAAGAATTTTTAATAAAATCGGTTTCCAAATTTATTATATCTTCATTAATGCTTATTGCAATAGGAATTGTTTTGCTTATAATTAATTTACCTCTTGGAATTTTAATTATTTTCCTTAATCCCTTTGTGGTAATTTTATCCAGTAAAATAGCATCCAAAGTAAAAAAATATAAAAAAGCACAAAACAAAACAATAAGTATTTTTCAAGAAGCATTAATTGAAACATTAGAACTTTTTGAGCAAATAAAAGCCTATAATAAAGAAAAAATTTTTTTTAAAAAGCTTTTTGGTTTATCAAAAGAACTAAAAAACAAATCATTTGATTTTTCTTATAAAAGCGAAGCATTTTCAAAAACAAGTCATTTGATATTTTTTATAGGTTATGAAATAATTAGAGCCGGTGGAATTTTAGCGGTTGCTTATGGTAATTTAAGCATAGGTTTAATGATAGCGGTTTTCGCTTATTTATGGTATATGATGACACCAATTCAAGAAATCATCTCTATTCAATACAGTTTTTTCAGTGCAAAAGCCGCACTTGAAAGAATAAATGAAATTCTCACACTTAAAACCGAACCGATTTTTCCTCATAAACAAAATCCTTTCGAAAAAAACATAACTATCGAACTTAATAATATAACTTTCAAATATAAAGAGAGTAATTATATTTTTAAAAATGCAAACGCAACTATTTATCCCAATAAAATTACAGCTCTAATCGGAGCGAGCGGTGGAGGAAAAACTACTTTGGCAAAAATAATAGCAGGATTTTTGTTGGTCGAAGAAGAAGAAGTTTTATATAACGGGATAAGTTTTAAACAAATCGGCCTTGATAAAATAAGACAAAACGTAAGCCTTATTTTACAAGAAACAAGACTTTTTAACGATAGTTTGCGATTCAACCTCACGCTTGGCAAAAATTTTGATGAAAAAGAAATTTATGAAGCTATTAAAAAAGCCGAGCTTCTTGATACAATACGAAAAATGCCAAAAGGGCTTGATACTTATGTCGGTAAAAACGGAGTAAAACTCAGCGGTGGACAAAAACAAAGAGTCGCTATTGCAAGAGCGCTTTTGCATAAACCAAAAGTGGTGATTTTAGACGAATCAACCTCAGCCCTCGATATAGAAACGGAAGATAAGGTATTTAAAAATATAGAAAATTTTCTATATTCCAGAACTTCTATAATTATTGCCCACAGAGCTGAAACAATAGCAAAAGCCGATGAAATTTTAATGGTTAAAAATAAACAAATTTTAAAATTAAAAGAAAAATAAATTAATTGAGTTTTTTTGCATTTTTTATTTTAAAGTGTTAAAATTGCCTAAAAAAAGGATTAACAATGAGAAGCGATGAAGTTAAAAAAGGATGGGACAGAGCCCCTCATAGAAGTTTATTCAGATCTATGGGATTAAAAGACGAAGATTTCGACAAACCTTTTATCGGAGTTGCAAATTCTTTTACGGAAATTGTTCCGGGACATTTTTTCTTAAACAAATATGCTGAAATTGTAAAAGATGAAATAAGAAAAAACGGATGTGTTCCTTTTGAATTTAACACAATCGGTGTAGACGACGGAATAGCAATGGGGCATGACGGAATGCTTTATTCTCTTCCAAGTAGAGAAATTATTGCAAATAGCGTTGAAACAGTAATGAATGCACATAAACTTGATGCAATGATTTGTATTCCAAACTGCGATAAAATAACTCCCGGAATGGTAATGGGTGCATTAAGAGTTAATGTTCCTACTATTTTCGTAACCGGCGGTCCTATGAGAGCGGGTCATTTAAGTGATGGAACTCCTATTGATTTGGCAACCGTATTCGAAGGTGTAGGTAAATTCGAAAAAGGTCAGATTGATGAAAAGATGCTTTATGAGCTTGAATGCAAAGCATGCCCGGGCGGAGGAAGTTGCAGCGGTATGTTTACCGCAAATTCAATGAATACGTTAATCGAAGCAATGGGAATAGCTCTTAAAGGAAACGGAACAATTCCGGCCCTGACACCTGAGAGGGAAGAGCTTTTGAGAATTGCCGCAAGAAGAATATGTGAAATTGCCAAAAGCGAAGAGCTTACCGAACAATACAAAATCAAAAATATAATAAACGAAAAAGCCATTCACAACGCATTTGTAGTTGATATGGCAATGGGTGGAAGCACGAATACGGTGCTTCACGTAACGGCAATTGCAAAAGAAGCGGGAGTGGATTTTGATTTAAAAGAACTAAATGAAATAGCAAAACACACTTCACATATTGCAAAAATATCACCTTCACTTCAAACAGTTCATATGGAAGATATAAATAGAGCCGGCGGTATAAGCGCCGTTATGAAAGAAATCAGCAAAAGAAGCGATACAATCCTTTATCTTGACAATCCGGTAATCGAAGGCGGAAACGTAGCTGATAGAATCAAAGATGCCAAAGTTCTCGATACGTCAATTATTCACCCTATTGAAAATCCATATAGTAAAGTCGGAGGACTTGCAATACTTTTCGGTAACTTGGCAGAAGAAGGATGTGTTATTAAAACGGCCGGTATCATCGGAAGCAGAAAATTTACAGGTCGAGCGGTATGTTTTAATTCTCAACAAGAAGCAATTGAAGGCATCACTGGCGGAAAAGTAAAAGAAGGCAATGTTGTGGTTATCAGATATGAAGGTCCAAAAGGAGGCCCGGGAATGCAAGAGATGCTGGCACCTACCAGTTTGATTGTCGGAATGGGGCTTGGAGAAAAAGTCGCACTCATTACAGATGGAAGATTCTCCGGTGCAACAAGAGGTTTAAGCGTGGGGCATGTAAGCCCCGAAGCAGCCGAAGGAGGAATGATAGGACTGCTTAAAGACGGAGACATTATAGAAATAGATGCGGATAATTTTTCTATTAACGTTAAACTCAGCGATGAAGAGATTGAAAAAAGAAAAAAAGAGTTCAAACCGCTCAAAAAAAAGGTTCCGGGCAAATGGTTAAGAGAATACAGAATGCTTGTAACAAACGCAGCAAACGGAGCAATACTTAAAGCCGATTAATTAAGGAAATAAATGAAAAAAGCGTTCGGATTATGGAGTGCAGTTTTTATAGGTATCGGTGCTATGGTTGGCGCCGGTATTTTTATTGTTATAGGACAAGCCGGAAGTATGGCGGGAAATATTGTTTGGCTTTCTTTTGTTTTCGGAGGAATCATTGCGCTTCTTAGTGGATATTCTTTGGCTAAACTTGCTCTTGTATTTCCTTCAAGAGGAGGGATAATTGAATATTTAGTTCAAGAATTTGGTGTCAATGTTTTTTCAGGCGGAATGGGAATTTTATTTTATTTTGCCCAGCTTATAGCAATAGCTGCTGTTGCTAAAAGTTTTGGGGCATATGCAACCAAACTGTTTATAGGAAATCAAAATATCTATTGGATAGATGTGTTTGGAGTAGGAATAGTTGCGTTTTTTACTATTATAAATTTAATAGGTGCGGCAATGGTTGCAAAATCGGAAAATATAATTGTTATAATTAAACTTAGTGTTTTAATTGTTTTTGTAATTGCCGCCTTGTTCACAATAAAACCTAATTTGCTTTCATTAAATAAGACACCTCCTATTAGCGGAATGTTTTTTGCAATAGGAATTACATTTTTTGCTTATCAGGGATTTAGCGTTATAACAAATACAGTGGAAGATATGCAAAATCCTACTAAAAATATGCTAAAAGCTATGCATATATCAATCTTGATAGTAGCAATGTTATATGTAGCTACAAGTATTGCCGTTTTAGGGAACATGCCTTTAAATGAAATTATTAAAGCAAAAGATTATGCATTAGCTCTTGTTGTTAAACCGGTTTTCGGAGAAATAGGATTTAAAATTATGGCTGTAACTGCTCTTATTGCAACTGCAAGTGCAATAAATGCAACTCTTTACGCCGCTACTGAAATTAGTTACGTTTTGGCAAAAGAAGGAGATTTGCCAAAAGTGTATGAATATAATGTTTTTCATTCTAATGAAGGCCTTATTGTAAGTGCTTTTATTACAATCCCTATGATTTTATTTTTTAATTTAGGAGAAATTACCGAAGCCGCCGCAATTTCAATGCTAATAATCCAAGCCATAACCCACTTGGGACATTTAAAAGTTATAAAAATTACAAAAGCGAATAAAGCAGCTACATTCCTTGCATTTGTATTTATGGGATTTGTAGCGGGACTTACAAGTTTTTATTCTTATGAAACTTCACCTATTGTTATTTATTATCTTGCAGGAATATTTATTGCTTCTTTTATAATCGAATATATTTTAAGGGCTATAAACAATAGAAAAATTAATCCTCAAACTTAATTTTATTTCTATTTATTAAATTTTTTTATCATTTTATTTAATTTAATTAATTTTGCAAATTATTTTAATTCATATATTATTCCAATAAAAAGGAAAAAATATGAATCTTAAACCTTTAAGTTCTAAAAGTTTTTCTGAAGTACTCAGAAACTTTACCCCGAATTGGTTTACTCTTAATATGGGTACTGGTATTGCTTTTTTAACTTTACATAATATTAATGCAAATATATTTTATGGTCAAACGCAATTTGATATGATATTTTGGATTATTGATATATTTTTCTTTTTATTGTTTTCTTCACTTCTTATAGCAAGAGCAATCTTTTATCCGAAAACAACCAAACTTTTATTGTCACACCCCATTCAATCTATGTTTTTAGGAGCTATTCCTATGGCATTGGTTCCAATATTAGAAGGGTTTGCTATATTTGGTCCATCAATAATAGGTAATAAAGCTTTAGATATATCATTATATTTATGGTGGTTTGATGTTTTTTTGGCAATAGGTGTTGGATGGTTACTTCCTTATTTGATGTTTACTATTCAAAAAGAACATAAATTGAAAAATATGACAGCCGTATGGCTTTTACCAATTGTAGCTTCTGAGGTTACTGCGTCAGCTGGTGGAATGTTAGCGCCTTATTTTTCAAATTCTATTGGTGAGACTATAATTATATTAAGTTATATTTTATGGACATTTTCTGTTCCTTTGGCATTTTCAATATTGGTAATTTTATTTTTAAGACTTGCCACTCATAAACTTCCTGATAAAGCAATGGCAACTACAAGCTGGCTAACATTAGGTCCGTTAGGAACAGGTGCACTTGGATTACTTTTGCTTGGAAACAGTGCTAAAAATATATTAATAGACACAAGTTTACAAGGAATATCTTCATTTTTATATGATTTTGGATTAATTGCGGGATTATTGATTTGGGGATATGGATTATGGTGGTATTTTATGGCCTGGTTTATAACATTAAAATTCTTTAAAGAAGGCCTGCCTTTCAATATGGGATGGTGGGGATTCACTTTCCCGGTAGGAGTTTTTACAGCGTCAACTTTTCAACTTTGGAAAGAAACAGGAATAAACATATTTGAATATTTTGGAATGCTATTAAGCATACAATTAATTATATTTTGGATAATAGTATTTATAAAGACTTTAAAAGGAATGTGGAACGGATATCTATTCCATGCTCCTTGTTTATCTCCTGAAACCGGATTGCCAAAAGCAAAAGAGAAATGTAAAAAAAAATAACAATTAATCTTTTTCCTTTATTTCAATTGCCTGATAAGTATAAATAGTAGGATGGTATTTTAAACAATCCATTCCCATCCCTGCTTTCATACAAAGATGTGCAAAAAACATATCAAATTCAGGCAATTCTTCCCAAACGGAAGGCAAAAACGTTGCCTGATAATTTCCAAGTTGTAAAATCACACCGTCTATTCCTATTCTGATTTTGTTTCTCAAATCTTCAATATCTTCATATTCAAGTTTTTCAGGGACAGTCAATACACTTACTTCTATTTCAACATCTTCAAATTCCTGAGGTGTTAGCGGTGGAAATCTCGGATCTTCAAAAGCAGCCGCTTTTGCATTCGCTACAATATCGTCAATCAACGTCCGATAAGGCAAAATACTGCCGATACAACCTCTAAGGTTGCTTCCTCTTGGTTTGTTTTTCATTTTTAAAGTTACAAAAGTTGCCCTTTTTTCCAATAAAAAAGGATATTCTTTTATATATTTTTCTTTATCGATTAATTTTTTCCCTTCAAATTCCTCTAATATAGAAAGCCTTGCTAATTTTGGCAAAATTTTATAATTTTCCATTTTCCCCTCCTTAAACTTTTATATATTATATCATAAAAGTTTAGTAAAGTAAACTCATCTTCTCATCCACACATCATCAACACATCTACTTGCTAAGTTGAGCTTTTTCTTCAAGTTTATAAAGCCAAATAAATACTTCCACCACCGCTTCATACATCTCTTTTGGTATCTCCTCATTTATTTCCACATTCAAAAGCATACTTGCAAGTTCTTTGTTTTGAAATAAAGGGACATCAAATTCTCTTGCCTTCTCAATAATTTTTTTTGCAATTTCTCCTTTTCCTTTTGCAACAACTTTTGGTGCCATATCTTCATACGCTTTGTATTTCAAAGCCACAGCCTTAGTATTTGTAAATTTTTTCATAAACAGGTCCTTTTTTTGTAAGGGTTGATTTATAAAGATAAACTTCAAGAGGCATTTCGAAATGTATATTTTTCCATTTTTTAAGAGCGTCTTTATATCCGTCTTTTAATTCTTTTATCCTACAAAGCGTAATATGAGGAATAAAAGGCTTTTCGTTTTTTAAATTAAACTTTTCATTAATTTCTTTGTTTATGCTCTCATCAATATCCGCTTTTAAATACAAAATCTTATCTCCAAATATTCCAATTCCATTCACTTTTAACTTTTCATTTTTCACTTTTAACTCAGTCTTATACTTTTCTGGATTGTCTTCTCCTATGAATTTATGAGTTAAATGCAAATTCCACCCTTCAACCCATTTACCTTTAATATATTTTGACAAATCGTTTTTAATCGATTTGTAAATAGGCAATATAACCGGTGTCGCTATGAAAAGTCTCATCTCATAAACCTTGAAACAATATAAAAAAGAACGCTTAAAATAACACTTAATAAAATTGATGAAGTTATTGGAAAATAAAAAGTAAAATTATTTTTTTTAATAACAATATCGCCCGGCAGGTGAAAAAGCGGAAAATCTTTAAAAAAATAAAGCATTAGCCCGATTATTATAAACACAATGCCTATAAAAATGAAAATTTTAGCCATTAATAAGCCTTTTTATTTTATTATACCAAATTAGCTATAATTCCAATAAAAAAGGATAAAAATGCCTATGAGTATTACCGAAAAAATTTTTGCCGAGCATATAGGAAGAGAGGTAAAACCCGGTGAAATTATTATGTGCGATGTTGATATGACAATAGGAAATGATATTACAACTCCTATTTCAATCAAAGCTTTCAGAGAAAGCGGAGCTAAAAAATTAGCAAAACCGGATAATTTCGCTATTGTTTTAGATCATTTTATTCCCCCAAAAGATATAGCTTCTGCAAATCAGGCCAAAATAAATAGAGACTTTGCATACGAACATGACTTGAAAAACTTTTTTGACGAAAAAGATATGGGGATTGAACATAGATTATTACCTGAAAAAGGACTTGTAATTCCGGGGGATGTTATAATAGGAGCCGATTCTCATACATGCACTCACGGAGCATTAGGAGCGTTTTCTACCGGAATGGGAAGCACCGATATTGCTTTTTGCATGATTACAGGAAAAAGCTGGTTTAAAATTCCTGAATCAATTAAGGTTGTTTTTACGGGTGAAAGAAAAGAACACGTTTACGGAAAAGATTTAATTTTGGAGCTTATAAGAAGAATTGGAGTTGACGGAGCGTTATACAAAGCACTTGAATTTACGGGAGATACAATAGAAAATCTTCCAATAGATGATAGAATGTCGCTTTGTAATATGGCTATTGAAGCGGGGGCTAAAAACGGAATTATCGCTTATGATAAAATTACCGAAGAGTTTTTGGAAGAAGTCAAAAAATATAACCCGCTAAGGGCTGAGCCAAAAATTCACTACTCAGACCCGGATGCAAAATATTCTCAAATAATTGAGATTGATGTAAGCAAACTCGAACCTCTTGTAGCTTATCCTTATTTGCCAAGCAACGGCAAACCGATCAGTGAAGCTGTAAAAGACGATATCGCAATAGATCAGGTTTATATCGGAAGCTGCACAAACGGAACTTTGAGTGATTTAAGAACCGCAGCTAATATCCTAAAAGGCAAAAAAGTTCACAAAAGAGTAAGACTAATAATAACACCTGCAACCCAAAGAATTTACAAACAAGCAGAACACGAAGGTATTATAGATACTTTAATTGATGCTGGTGCTGTTGTTGCAAACCCTACTTGTGGGGCTTGTCTTGGCGGATATATGGGAATATTGGGTGATGGAGAAAGAGCGGTTGCTACCACAAACAGAAATTTCAGAGGCAGAATGGGAAGCAGAAATTCAGAAATTTATCTAAGTAACTCGGCAGTAGCAGCCGCAAGCGCAATAGCAGGAAAAATAGCCGATCCAAGAAGTTTATGAATTATCTAATTCCCGAATGGGAAAAACAAGAATTTATCCAGCTTGTTTTTCCGCATAAAAATACAGACTGGAACTGCTGTTTAGAAGAAGCAATAGCAACATTTACAAAAATAGCCTATGCAATAGCAAGTCATCAAAAAGTTTTAATCTGTTATGAAGATGAAAACACCATAAATCATCTTAAACACAAAAATTTTATATTTAAAAAAGTCCGAAACAACGATACTTGGGCAAGGGATTTCGGAGCAATAAGTGTCAAAATCAACAATGAAATTAAACTACTTGATTTTAAATTTAACGGATGGGGGCTGAAATTTCCAGCAAATTACGATAATTTAATTTCAAGAAAAATTTTTGATATTTATAAAAGTTACAATTTTGTTTTAGAAGGTGGAAGTATTGATACCAATGGTCAAGTATTATTGACCACCGGTCAATGTCTGCTGGAACTTAACAGAAATTATCCAATGACAAAAGAAGAAATTGAAGATTTTTTAAAAAAAGAGCTTTTCGTAAAAAAAATAATCTGGCTAAATCACGGATTTTTAGAAGGTGATGATACCGATTCTCATATAGATACACTTGCAAAATTTGTAAATGAAAACACAATAGTTTATTGCAAATGCGAAGATAAAAACGATATACACTATAATGAACTTAAAAAAATGGAAGAAGAACTTAAAAAAACTAATTTCAATCTTATCCCATTACCTCTTCCAAGCCCAAAATATTATGAAAATGAAAGACTTCCGGCAACTTACGCCAACTTTCTTATAATAAACGAAGCAGTAATTTTACCTATCTATAAAGATAAAAACGATAAATATGTAATTGATTTATTTAAAGAAATTTTTGATAAAGAAATAATTCCAATTAATGCAAATGTTCTTATCAGGCAACACGGCAGTATTCATTGTATAACAAAAGAATATTTTAGTGGCTGTTTAAGGCACTAACTAAATACGCTAACAAAAGTGCAAATTTTTTAACACCTTTATTTTGCTAAAATTTGCAATTGTTTTGCCTTATTTTATTAGTTCTAATCTTTATAATAAAAACATAAAAAATTCAATATCAAAAAGCAACAAAACAATTTTAAACAAAAATATTTTCATATAAAATAACTAAGTAGTTGTACTTAAATCCTTTTTCAATCTTACAATTGTTTTTTCTTATCTAATAAATTTTACTTTTCCATTATTTAAGCAATATCTGAAAAA
>JALVTJ010000007.1 GCA_027036005.1 Nautiliaceae bacterium | reverse complement strand
GCTTCTGTAAGAGGCGTAGCATTAGCCAAACTCATTGAACCCATAGCCACCAAAGCTGCCAAAGATAGTTTTTTTAGCATTTTTTCTCCTTTTTTAAATTTTTTTCTCACGATATTATATCGACAAATTTCAAAAAAATCAAATAGTTTTGTGCTTTTTTTGTGAATTTTTTGTTATTTTTCATATAAAGGCATCCCCATTATATTATATCCGCTATCAATATAATGAATTTCTCCTGTAACTCCGCTTGAAAGTTCGCTCAATAAATACATTCCGCTTTTTCCAACGTCACTTATCGTAACATTTTTCCTAAGAGGTGAATTTTTTTCGTTGTATTTAAGAATTTCATTAAAATCCCCTATCCCACTTGCCGCAAGAGTTTTGATAGGACCCGCACTCAGAGCGTTAATTCTGATACCTCTTTTGCCAAGATCAACCGCAAGATACCTCACACTCGCTTCCAACGCCGCTTTTGCCACACCCATAACATTATAATGAGGGATATATCTGCTACTTCCAAGATAAGTTAGAGTAACCACACTTGCTCCGTCATTCAAAACAGGCTCTATTGTTCTAACTAAATCAATCAGAGAATATACACTTATTTCCATTGCTATATTAAAAGCATCTTTGCTTGTATTGATAAATTCCCCATCAAGCGCCTCGCGTGGTGCAAAAGCGATAGAATGAACCAAAAAGTCTATTTTGCCGTAATCTTTTTCAATCGATTCTTTTAGGGCTTTAAGCTCTTGGGGTTTGCTTACATCCAAAGGATAGATATTTTTAACTTCAAGTTCTTTTGCTACTTTTTCAACCCTTGGCTTTAATTTGTCGTTTTGATAAGTCAAAATAACATCAGCTCCTTCATTTACACACTCTTTTGCAATTCCGTATGCAATTGAGCGATTATTCGCCACACCTACAATAAGACCTTTTTTGCCTTGCATTATCATTTTTCATCCTTTAATAAATTATCCAAATCTTTCAAATTCAAATTAAGTTTTTTTGCTATCTCTTTTTTTGAAAATCCAAGCTCTTGTAAAATTTCGATTTTTCCTTTTATTTCACCTTTTTGCAATCCTTGCTGTAATCCTTGCTGTAATCCTTGCTGTAATCCTTGTTTAAAATAAGGATCGTTTTTTAATTCTATTGTTATAGGCATTACATCCTCCTTTATTCTTTTAATTAAAACACTATTTAACTTGGGTCTGTATCTTGCAAATGAAAACAGTTTTTTTATGTAATCTTTTCTTTTGTTTTCATCGAGTTTTATTAACTCTTCAATTATAACATTAATATATCTATTTTCATCTTGAATATCACACAATACTGCCAAAATTTTATCTTCCAAATCCTTCGAATTTATTAATTCCGAACAATTTATTTCTTTTATGTCTTTTAATAAAAATTCATATTTTAAATTTTTTAAATTTATTTTATTTTCCATTTTCAAAGGTTTATCTCCCACATATAAACATATCTGGGTTATATTTTCGCAATTATATCTTTGTTTAATCAAAAGAAAATATTCAAGCATTCTAAAAGGCATATTTTTATCATTATAACTTTGAAGTTCCAAATGAAAAATCGAATTATCTTCCATCAAAACTATCAAATCTGCTCTTTTGTCTTTAACCTCAGGTAAATTGCTATCAAGTAATTTTTTGCCATTTTTTCCCGTGAGAGATTTTATAAATTTTTTAGGAAGAGATGAAATGACATCTCTTAATGTTATGTCTATTTTGATATTTTGCATTCAGCTGCTTTTTCAATCATCTCTTTAAAAACATTAACATCCAAACTGGCACTACCGACTAAAACTCCGTCAACATTTTCTATCGATAAAATTTCTTCTATGTTATTAAGTTTCACACTTCCTCCATAAAGCAAAGGTTTAGAAGTAAATTTTCTAATTTCGGCGTGAGTCTTCTTAATTTGTTCGATTTTGGCACTTACTCCCGTCCCAATAGCCCAAACCGGCTCGTAAGCAACTATAAGTTTTTCATATCCCAAATCAATACCTTCGATTTGTCCTTTTAAATATTCAATCACAGCTTCAATGCCCTTTTCTCTTATTTCCAAAGGCTCTCCTATGCAATAAAAAATTTCAAAACCTTCATTTTTGAAAAATTCAAACTTTTTGGCGATAAATTCCTGAGTTTCGCCTAAAATATGGCGCCTTTCGCTGTGGCCTATTAATATTCTTTTGATATTAAATTCATTAAGCTGTTCCAATCCTATCTCACCGGTATATGCTCCGTTTATTGCCGGATAAGCGTTTTGCGCACCTATGATTTTATCTTCGAATAAAGCACTTTGAGGCGGGAAAATAGCAACTTTTACTCCGTTAAATTTGATGTTTTTAAGCTCTTCTAAATATTTTTTTACCTCTTTTCTGGTTTTATGCATTTTAAAATTAGCCGCTACTATCATTTTATTCCTTTATCTCCAAAGCTTCAATACCAGGGAGTTTTTTGCCTTCAAGAAGTTCAAGACTTGCTCCTCCTCCTGTGGAAATAAATGTCATCTCCTCCGCATCTCCAGCTCTTGCAACAGCATCGGCAGTATCACCTCCGCCTACGACTTTAATTCCGTGGCTTCTTGCTATTTCGTGTGAAATTTTAATTGTTCCCCTACTGAATTTATCCATTTCGTAAACTCCCATAGGACCGTTCCAAAGAATTGTTTGCGCATCCCACAAAACTTCGCCGAAAAGCCTGACACTCGCAGGTCCTATATCAAGCCCCATCCAGTTATCCGGGATTTCTTGGAAAGTTACATATCTGACAATGGAATCTTCACTGAATTTATCCGCAACCATAATATCGACAGGCAGATAAAATTTAACTCCCATCTCCTTTGCTTTTTCCATAATATTTTTAGCTTCATCTATTAAATCTTCTTCCACAAGAGATTTACCTATATTGTATCCGAGCGCTTTAAGAAAAGTAAACGCCATTCCCCCGCCTACTATCATTTTGTCTACTTTTGGCAAAAGATTAATAAGCGCTTGTAATTTCCCGCTAACCTTGCTTCCTCCTACAACCGCCACAAAAGGTCTGACCGGATTATTAAGCAATTTATAAAAGAAATTAATTTCTTTTAAAAGCAAAAATCCGGCGGCTTTATGGAATTTATCGTAAAGATTTGCAATTGCATGAACGCTTGCGTGAGCTCTATGGCTAACCCCAAAAGCATCGTTTACATAAAATTTCCCGTATTCACTTAACTCTCTTGCAAATTCAATATCGTCTTTTGTTTCTCTCGCATCAAACCTGAGATTTTCAAGAAGCAAAATCTCACCTTCTTTTAAATTAGCCGCTTTGTTTTTGGCATCTTCTCCCACTACGTCTTTTGCCATTATAATATCCATTTGCAAAAGATTGGATAATCTTTTTGCTACCGGTTTTAAAGAAAACTTTTCGTCAACGCCTTTTGGCCTTCCAAGATGAGAGCCAATTACAATTTTGCATTTATGATCCAGCAAATATTTTATCGTTGGAAGAGCCATTCTTATTCTTCTATCATCCGTAATATTTCCAAACTCATCCAAAGGAACATTAAAATCACATCTCAAAAAAACCGTTGAATCTGATTCCAAATTTAAATCTTTTATAGAATTTAATTTCATTTTTCCCCTTTTTGTCAAAATTATAACATAATACTATTTCACTCATCCACCTATTATCCATAGACACTGACTAAATAAAGCGAAACAATTGCAAATTTGAGTGAAGCAAAAGCTCTAAATTAAGCATTTTGTTTGAGCGAAGCGAGTTAATGCTTTTTAGCTTTTGGGAAACGGAAAAAAATTTGCACTTCTTGTTGATTGCATTTAGTCAGTGCCGTGTATTTGGAATAATTTTAAATTTATAAATTACCAAACAAATATACTAATAACTTATTATAAATTCCGCCATATCAAGCAGTCTATTTGAATATCCCCATTCATTATCATACCATGTAAAAATTTTTGCTAAATTTCCATTTGTTTGGGTCAGATCAAGCGAAACAATAGAACTTTCGCTTTTATTGTTTATATCGCTGCTTACATAATAATTACCCTCGTCAATTCCTACAATGTTTCTCAAATCCGTTTTGGAATGAAATTTAATAAGTTCGTTTATTTCTTCAACCGTTACTTTCGTATTCAAATTAACGACAATATCGATTAAAGAAACATTATTAACTGGCACCCTTACGCTTCTGCCATCAAGCCTCCCCTTCATACTCGGCAAAACTTTATAAATCGCTCTTGCGGCTCCTGTAAATGTGGGAATAATATTGCTACAAGCCGCACGGGATCGTCTTATGTCTCTGTAATTAGGAGCATCAAGAAGCTTTTGATCCATTGTGTATGAATGAATTGTTGTAATAAATCCGTTTTGAACACCGTATTTTTCATCAAGGATTTTTATTATAGGCGCAAGTGCGTTTGTGGTGCACGATGCATTTGAAATAATTGCTTCGCCCTTATATTCCTTATGATTAACCCCCAAAACATAAGTAGGCGTCTCATCAATAGCGGGGGCGGAAATAATTATCTTTTTGACATTCCCTTTAATAAAAGGTTCAACTTCTTCGCTTTTTAAAAATTTACCCGTTGATTCAATCACAACATCCGCTTCTTCAAAATCACATTCTTTCGGATTCGAAAAAGAAGTAAAATTTATATAATGCTCTCCTATTTGAAGTGTCTTTTTATCAATTACATTTACTTCTTCTTTCAATTCTCCTCTTACGGTATCGTATTTGATTAAATAAGCCGCCAAATTTATATCCATAATATCATTAATCGCCACAAGTTCAATGTCTCTTTGAAGCAGTGCCCTTGCAACATTTCGGCCTATCCTGCCAAATCCGTTAATTGCTATTTTCATTAAAACCCTTTTTTATGAAATTATATCAATTTGCTATAATTATAAAAAAAGTTTAAGGAAATTTATGAAAAAAACAATAAAATTAAATCTTGATGAAAATTTAATTTTAACTCTAAATAAATTAGCACAAGAATTACATACTTCAAAAACAGATATAATTGAAAGAGCCATAAAACTTTTTACAAAAACAAAAAAAGAAAACAATCTTTTACAATATGCAGGAATATTAAAAAATCAAGAAGCCGATGAATTACTCGAAAATATAAAAGATAAAAAAAACAAAGAATTTAAACTATGAAATATATTTTAGACAGTGATATTTTGATTTATTTTCTAAAAGGAGAAAGAAAAATTGTCGATAAAGTTTTATCCCTATCGAAAAAAAATCTGTATATAACTATAATAAATTATACTGAATTATTATACGGAATTTACAATTCAACTAATATTTCTCAAAATAAAGAAAAAATATTGCCCTTTTTAGATAGTTTTAAAATATTACAATTTGATAAAAAATCAAGTGAAATTTTTGCAAAATTAAAAAGTAAACTTAAAAAAGAAGGGAAAATTATAGCCGATATGGATTTAATGATAGCAAGTATTACAATATCTAATAATGCTACTCTTTTTACAAATAACTTAAAACATTTTGAAAGAATAAAAAATCTGAAAATACTAAAATTATGAAAATCGCAATATTCGGAGGAACATTCGATCCCGTTCATTCAGGACACGTTGAAATTGTTAAAAAAGCGCTTAAAGATAAAGATATTGACAAAATAATTATAGTGCCTAATTTTTTAAATCCTTTGAAAAATTCTTTTTCAGCCCCGGCAAAACTGAGGCTCAAATGGTTAAAGGATGTTTTTTCAGATTTTGAAAATGTGGAAGTGAGCGATTTTGAAATCAAAAAAAACCGCCCGGTTTATTCGATTGAAACGATAAACCATTTCAAGCCGAAATATTTTATTATAGGAAGCGATAATTTAAAAACACTTGATAAATGGAAAAATATTGAGGAAATTTTAAAAAAAACGGAATTAGTGGTAGCAAAAAGAGGTGAAATTGACAAAAATTTACTTGAAAAATACGGTATTAAAAAAATAATCGATGTTAATATACCTATAAGCTCAACCGAAATCAGAAACGGAAGATTTGAATATCTGCCTGAAAAAATCAAAAACAAAATAAAGGAGTTTTATGGACAGAATTAAAAAAATAAAAGAATTGCTTGATGAAAAAAAAGCGCTTGATATTATGGAGTATGATTTAAGAGATAGTGAATATTTTGTCGATTATGTAATAGTTGCAACCACAATGGCCGATAAACACGGTTTTGCGCTTTTGGATCATTTAAAAAAGAATTTAAAACCGACAGAAACATTTTTGGGAGTAGACAAAAGCGATGATTGGATTTTAATTGATCTGGGGGATATTTTAATTCATCTTATGAGCGAAGAATACAGGGCAAAATACCAGATGGACGAATTTTTAAAAGAATTCAAAAGAAAAAATCAATAAACTTCTTTTCTTTGAGCTATTCTTTATGTCAAATCCCATTCGCTAATAAGCTTAATCCCTTCTCTTTGCAATATTTTACTTGTAAGCCCAGGAGCAGAACATTTACACTCACACCCGTTAATATAAGCGCTTGTTTTTTTAATACCGCAACTTGGGGATTTTTCTTTGCCTATAAAAATTCCGATTTTTTGCTCTTTGCATATTTTAAGAGCCTCTTTTGCACCTTTTAAAAAAGCTTCTGTTTTATCAATTCCGTTTATATCGATTATTCTCTCCCCCATAAACCTCGCTGCCGGTCTAGGTGTGGGAAGGGCAAATTCTTCCGGACAAAAAGGGATAAGCTCATATTTTTCTTTTAGTTTATTTAAAGTATTTTCATCAATAGGCTTTGAATCTCCGTCATACCTGCAAGGAACTCCAAGCATACATTTGCTAATCATCGCTTTCATATTCAATTATCCTTTTGAAATTCCTTAATAATCTCTTTTCTCTCTTCTTGCAAATCCAAATATCTAAGCCAAACCCTATATTCATAATCATCGGCAAATGTTGACGTTTTAAGCTTAATCGAATTATTTATGATTTCATAAGCAAAAACATCATTTACATCTTGTAAATCCACCAGATCAACAGCTCTATTAAATTTTAAAAACAATTCTTCTTGCTTTTTAAAAAGTTCAATTCGATTTAGTTTGTTTTTATAAAGCACAGCAATATCAATATCCGAATTTTTATTGAAAGTATTATTGGCAAAAGAGCCGAAAAGATAAATAGCTTCAGCATCTTTAAAACAGTTTTTTAACTCTTTTTCTAATTTTCCATTTTCCATTTTCAATTTTCCATTAAATTACATTCTCTCCTTTGCATTTATGCCAAGAAGACTTAGACCAAGATTAATAACAATACCGACAACCGCCAAAATTTTAAGTCTTATATTCTCTTTTTCACTTCCCAAAACCGTATTTTTATTATAAAACCTGTGAAATTCTCCGGCTAAATCTATAAGATAATTTGTTAGTCTATGCGGCTCTCTATTAACAAAAGCTTCTTCTAACACAAAAGGAAGTTGAAGGGCAAAAAAAAGCAAATCTTTTTCATCGCTATCAAGGTTTTGAAGTTTAACATCAAGCATATCGTCGTATTTTTTATTAGCTTTTTCGAAAATCGAACAAATTCTTGCATGAGCATAATTGACATAATAACTCGGATTGCTTGAATCTTGTTTATTTAAATCTTCAACATCAAATTCCAAATGCGTATCGGCTCTTTTTGTCAAAAAAACAAACCTCAAAGCATCCGCCCCCACATCTTCTACCACATCTCTAACCAAAATAAAATTCCCGGCTCTTTTGCTCATTTTGTAAGGTTTGCCGCCTTTTAAAAGCTTAACCATTTGAGAAAGAATTATTTCAAGCTTATTGGGATCAAATCCCAAAAATTTAATAGCCGCCTTTACCCTTGCAATATATCCATGATGATCCGCACCCCAAATATTGATATATCTCTCAAATCCTCTTTTGTATTTGTCATAATGATAAACAATATCCCCCGCAAGATAAGTAGGCATTCCGTTTTCTCTTACTACAACTCTGTCTTTTTCATCTTTATATTCGCTTGATTTGAGCCAGATTTTTCCCTCTTTTTCATATAAAGCCCCGTGTCTTTTTAAAATTTCTCTCACTTCATCCCAGTTTTTATAAAGAGATTTTTCACTCACCCAATTGTCAAATTCCAAAACATTTAAAAGTTTCAAATCTTCCTTTATAACATCAAGCATTTTGTCTTTCGCCCAAGCACTCAATTCTTCATTATTAAAAACGGCTTCTTTTTTATCTTCTTTTTCTACGATTTTGACTTCTCTTTTAAAATAATCTTTTCCAAAATTTTTTATCGCTTCATTTGCCAAATCCTTAATATACTCACCCCTGTAATATTCATCCGGCCACTCAACGTTTAATCCCAAAATTTCCCTTGCCGCAAGATAGAGTGAAAGCCCAAGCAGAATAATTTGTCTTCCTGCATCGTTTACATAATATTCTGTTTTGATTTTTTTACCGATATGTCTCCCTATTCTGTTTAGAGCGTCGCCAAAAATCGCACCCCTTGCGTGTCCTATATGCAAAGGTCCGGTAGGATTAGCCGAAACAAATTCAAGTAAAATGCTTTCATTATCCTCTTTTTTGCCGAAATTTTCTTTTTGTAAAATAACTTTGTTTGCATATTCATTTAAAAAACCTTCACTAAGTTTAATATTCACAAATCCGCTAATTGCTTCGACACTTTCAAATTCATCGCATTTTAATTTTTCGCACAGCTCTTTTGCAAATTCATTGGGATTTAGCTTTTTTTCTTTTGCATATTTGAAAACAGGCACGGCAAAATGCCCGAATTCTTTTTGTTTCGGTTTGTTAATGGGAGGGTTTTCACCTAAATGTTTTTTAAAAATTTCGGCAACTTTTTGCTTCATTAATTTCCTTTCCATTTTTGTATAAATTCATCAATATTATATTTGCTTCTTTTAATCAAAGATGCAACGGCTACGCTTTTTAGATACTTTTTTGCCTCTTCAAAATCTTCGTTGATTAATAAAAAATCATATTCTGGTATTTTTTTCATCTCTTTTATTGCATTTATCATTCTTATTTCAATACTCTCTTTTGTTTCGGTTCCTCTTTTTTCAAGTCTTTGAATGAGTGTTTTTTGATTTTTGGTTGTAACGAAAACACCGGTTAAAACATTAGTATATGTTCTTTTTACAATTTCATAACCTTGCACGTCAATATCTAAAAAAACGATTTTTCCATCTTCAAGAGCCGCATTTATCTGCCTTTTGCTTGTGCCGTAAAAATTACCGTGAACCTCCGCCCATTCTAAAAAATATCCATCTTCTACGTCTTTTAAAAACTCTTCCTTGCTTACAAAAAAATAATCAACTCCCTCTTTTTCGCCTTCTCTTTTTTCTCTCGTTGTTGTGGAAACGCTAAAATATGCCCTTTCTCCCAATTCTTCGCATACCGCTCTTGCCAAAGACGTTTTTCCGCTCCCGCTTGGCCCGGATACCACTAAAAGACTTCCCTTCATTTTAATCTCCGAAATCTATCGTTATGGTAACTTTTGCTTTTGCTTTTTTGAGCTCTTCCCAGTTTATATTCAAAATATTTCCGAGCGTTTTTTCCTGGATGCTCTTTTCTTCTTTTGGCTCTGTTTTTTCCGGTTGCTCATTTACAAGCTCTTCTTCAACGGATTTTTCCAATTCTTCGCCTATATCTTCTCCTATGGCGTTTGCAAGTTCTTTTTCGTCTATGTTTTCAAGTTCGCTTAAATCAACATCTTCCAATTTTTCACCTTCTTCCAATTCTTCATTAACCTTCAATTCTTCACTCTCATCCGGTTTTAAATCTTCTTCCAATTCTTGCGTCTTATTAGGAGTTTCTTCCGTTAAAGACTCTTTTTCAATTTCTTCATCGATTTGAGGTTCTTGTGTTTCTTCTTCAATTGTTTCTTCTTGATTTTCTTCCTCTTGCAAAGGCATCTCTTCGTTTGTTTCTTCGCTTTCGAGTTCTTCTATATCGAAATTTTCCTCATTTTCAAGAGCATGTTCTTCAATAACATCCTCTTTTAAAAATTCTTCTTCATCATTCGGTTTTTCTTCTTCAAGTTCGCTTTCGTCAATAATAAAATCCTCATCATCTTCATTTTCTTCAACTTCTGTTTGCAATTCGTCATCACTGATTAAAAAATCGTCTTCTTCGTCTTCATTGTCCACATTTTCCAAATCATCAAACGATTCAAGATCGAACTCATTTTCTTCTTTTGGCTCGTTATTTTTATCTTCCGATTCATTAATATTTTCAAGCAAATCTATCAAATCGGTCGGTAAAAACGGCTTTTGCAAAAACTTATCAAATCCCGGTATTTTTTCATCGTTTTTATTTAAAATCAATATAAACTTCGCGGTAGGAAAACTCTCTTTGAGATTTTTAAAAAACTCATCCGAAAAAATTTCTTTATCCAAAAAAACAACATCATAATTTTCATCAGGCAAACTTTCCGCATTCCCCACAAACACTTCATCACCTCTTTTTTCTGCGCTTAAAGAAAAAAGTTTTTGAATGGTCGGATTTTCGGTAATTAACAGTAATTTCATCTTTCTTTCCCCGTTTTTTTATATAATTATATTAAAAATTGAAAGTTTTATAAAATGAAGTTTTTAATCGTCTGTTTTATAAGTCTGTTTTTATTTGCAAATGAGGTTTATTTTTTGCCAAAAGAAGGTTTTAAAGCCCAGAAAAAAATTATCTATTTAATTACTCACTCCAAACATTCGATTGATATCATAATGTATGCATTTACAAATAAAAAAATAGCCAAAGCCCTCAAACTCGCCGCAAAACACAATGTAAAAATAACCGTTATAGCCGACAAGGAAGAGGCAAAATACGAAAGAAGCGTTATTCCCAATTTAGCCGTTATTAGAAATATTAACATTCATCTTTTAAACGGAAAAAGTTTTAAAAACGGAAAATTCGGAAAACTACACGCAAAAGTAGCTATTATCGACAACGAATATTTAATAACAGGCTCGGCAAATTATACTTACAGCGCATTTTTCAAAAATTACGAATATATAATAATACACACCGATAAAAATTTAATAAATAAATTCGATAAATTTTTTTATTATCTTAATTCTATCTCCAAACCTTATAGACTCAGCCGATAATATGCGCTAAAACATTAAAAATATTAATCATTTCATTTTCAAAAACCCTCATCACACTCCCTATAATCGCCATTAACACTAAAAAAGAAATTGCTATTTTTATAGGAAAGCCCACAACAAGCAAATTAAACTGAGGCATTGTTTTCATTATCATTCCGAAAATCATATCGCTTAAAAGAGACACTGCCAAAATAGGAAACGCCAACGAAAAACCAAGCAAAAAATATTTGGACATATAGTCTATAAAAAATAGATAAAAGGCATGTAAATTAAAAAGTGTCCCAAAAGGCAAAGAATGAAGTGATTTTGCAATAAGCATAATTTCAAGATGATCCCCTCCAAATGCAATAAAAATCAAAATTGCAACCCATACAAAAAATTGAGCCATAATCGTGGACTGAATACCGGAATTCGGATCAAAAACGGTTGCCATTGTAAATCCCATTACAAAACTTATCTGCTCAGCCGCAAATCTTAAAACATCAAACATCAAATTTAATGCGCTCCCTATTAAAAAAGCAAGAGTAACTTCCTCCAAAACGGCAAATATGACACTAAAAAGATTTATATCAAAAGTAACTTTCGGAGTAATGGGAAAAAATAAAATGCTCAGCCAAAAAGCAAGAGCCGCTTTTGCCATCATCGGAATTGTAGGAAAACTAAAAAGCGGAATAAAAGAGAGAAAAGAAGCAAACCTTATAAACAAAAGCAAAAAAGTTACGACATTAATATCCGTTAAAAAATTTGCTATTTGCAAATTTCAAGCCTTTTATCTTTCAAAAAATAAACTCTATCAAAAAATATTTTCAAATCTTCATCATGAGTAACGGTTATTAAACTCGCATTATTCATTTCGCAATATTCGCAAAGTATCTCCATAACTTCATTAGCATTATTTTTATCCAAATTCCCGGTAGGCTCATCGGCAAAAATAATTTTAGGCTTTTTGCTAAGAACCCTTGCTATGCTGACCCTTTGCTGCTGACCTCCGCTTAATGTCTGGATATTTTGATTCAAAACATCTTTTATATCAAGTCTTTCAATTAAATCATAATCGATTTCTTTGCCGGCAAGAATTGCAGCGGCTTGAATATTTTCCAAAGCACTGAAAGTATTAAAAAGATAATGAAACTGAAAAATGATGCCAAATTCGTTTTTTCTTATATCGATAAGTTCTTTTTCATTCAAAGAATATATATTTTTGGAATTATAAAAAACCCTACCTTTTTCGGGAGAGAGAAAAGTTGATAAAATATGTAAAAAAGAAGATTTTCCGCTCCCACTTTTTCCCAAAATAGCAACTTTTTCTTTCGATTTTATTTCCAAATTTATATTTTCAAAAAGCAAATAATCAAAAGAATGTGTAATATTTTCAGCCCTTAACACCCATTGCCTTTTTTA
>JALVTJ010000006.1:42583-55312 GCA_027036005.1 Nautiliaceae bacterium | reverse complement strand
TTTTAAATTCGTCCGGAATTTCTTTTTTGGGTTTGATGCCTGCTTTTTCTTTAAGAATTGCAATTTGTCTTATGACATTTCCCTTGCCGGTTGAGAGTTTGTTTTTGGCTTTTTCGTATGTATCTTTTGCTTTGTCAAGATTTTCTCCCACTTTTTTAAAATCTTCCAAAAATCCCCTGACCTTATCATAAAGATTTTCAGCCGATTTGACGATTTCTTTGATATTTTCAGCCTGTCTTTCGTATCTCCAAGAAGCTTCTATTGCTCTTAAACTGATTAAAAGGGTAGAAGGCGAAACGAGAATCACCCTTTTTTTAAAGGCATACTCAAACAAATTATCCTTTTCAATAGCAATATTAAGGGCGTTTTCAACAGGCACAAACATAAAAATAAAATCAAGCGAATTAATGCCTTTTAAATTTTCGTATTTTTTTTCCGCAAGCGTGTCAATATGATTTTTAAGGGCTTTTATATGATTTTTCAAATCTGTTTCGTTATTGTTTTTGACATATTCGCTATATGAATTCAGTGAAACTTTCGAATCGATTATAACATCCCTTTCATTTGGCAGATGAATTATTACATCGGGTCTGTATGTTTTATTTTCATCATTTTTCAGATTTACTTCCCTTTCATATTCAATTCCTTTTCTTAATCCGCTCATTTCAAGCACTCTTTCAAGCACCAATTCCCCCCAGCTTCCTTGAAGTTTCTTTTCGCCTTTTAGTGCTTTTGTAAGATTGTTTGCGTCATCGGAAAGTTTAAGGGAGAGGTTTTTCAAATCTTCAATCTCTTTTTTGAGCAAATTAATATTAAGAGAGCCTTTTTCGTTCATATTTTCTATTTTCTCTTTAAATTCTTTAAGTTCTTTGTTTAACGGGTTTAATAAATCTATTATGTTTTTTTCCGCTTTTTGCTGCGTGGTTTCCAAAATTTTAGATGCTAAATTATCAAATGTTTCTTTAAGTTCTTTTTCGCTTTTTTTGAGTATTTGAAATTTTTCTTCGAAAGATTTTTCATTTTCAGCAAGTTTTGTTTCAAGCTCTTTTATTCTCGCTTTATCCTCCGCATTAATCTCTTGTAAAATTTTATAATCCTGCTGAATGTTTTCAAGAATTTCAAGCTTTTGAAGAGATGAGGCAAGTTCTTTTTCAAGTTCGTTTTTTTCTTTTAAAATATTATTTTTTTCATTTTCCATATTTGCAAGTTCTTTTTTCACTTCTTCAAAATTTTTCAAAACCTCTTCGTTTTTCGCATTTTGCATATTTAAATAATTAAGCTGCTTTTGAAACTCTTCGTTTTCTTTTGATTTTTTTACAAGCAAAAAAATCAATATCAAAATTATTGCCCCTAAAATACTAATTATTAATATTTCCATTAATTCTCCTTTTCAAATTTTCTTAAATTTTTTATTCTTTCTTTAAAATCGGGTAAAACTCTCTCAACCTCATCCCAAAAAGGTTTTTTGTGGTGCTTGTGTTTTATGTGAGAAAGCTCATGAATCACTACATATTCAATAAGCCGAATCGGAAGTTTTGCCAGATAATAATTAAACACAATCGAATCTTTATAACTGCAACTCCCCCACCTGCTTTTATTGAATCTGAAAGAAATTTTACTTGGATAAAGTCTCATAATTTTTGAATATTTCTCCACCAGAGGCAACACAATTTTTGGAGTTTCTTTTTTGTAATCTATCTCTTTTTCAACAATTTTACCTAAAAAATAGTGTTTTTTGTCAAATTTTTTCAAAATTAAACTTTTATGTTTTAAAATAAACTCTTCTATAAATTTTTGACTTACAAATTTATTACACCTAATTTCAACATACTCGTTTTTTACTTCCATATAAAGATGTTTTATCGGTTTTCTTATAATTTTGTATTTAATATTTTCAATTTTACATTTTTCATTTTCCATTTTTCATATACTCCACTATCTTGCCGTGAAACCTTGCAAAGCATAAATTCAAATCATTTTCGTAAATTTCAGCGATTTTTCCCCAATTTTCTTCAATTCCCCTCTCGCACCAAACTCTTAGCTCATCGTAACTTTCAAATTCATACCCCGCTTTTTTAGTAAGTTTTTTAGTATAGCTATCTACTACCATTATTTCACGTCCACAGGCATAACAAAGAATCGAATCCGCCGTCTCAAATCCTACTCCTTTTTGCCCCAAAAGCCACTCACGGCTAACTTCTTCTTTAAACGTTTCAAAATCCCCAAAATCTCTTAAAATATTTCGACTTAAAGCTATAAGCCTTTTCGATTTTTGATTGTAAAATCCGGCAGGTTTTATAATATCCGCTAAATATATCGGATCAAGACTTGCAACATCCTCAATTCTCCATTCTCCATTTTTCGCTTTCCATTTATCAAGCGCTTTTTCGACATTTTCCCATTTCGTATTTTGCGTCAAGACCGCACCTACTACCACTTCAAACGTCCCGAAATTTGGCCACCAATGTTTTGGTTTATCAATAAGTAAATTTTTACCTCTTAATTCCATCAAAAGTTCATACGAATTGCTAAATTCCATTGTTTTCCTTTGGTTAATTGGTTATTGGTATATTAGTTATTTGTGTATTTGTAAAACTCAACACTTAAAACTCAAAACTCAAAACTTGGAACTTTTTCCCTCATCCACTCATTGCCGTTTGCGTAATTTCATATCCGTTTTCGTCCGCCTTGATTTTAAAGGCTTTTTTCGGAATTTTTCCTTCACTTTCAATAACTAAACACTGCATTATGCTTTTACATTTATCGGGCACATCAAAATGTTTTTTAAGACCTGTAAGCATATGAAAAATAGGTGCATCGCTTTTCATTCCAATTACATTATCGGCACAACCCGTAATTCCAATATCAGTTAAATAAAGCGTGTTATTTGTTATTTCCAAATCATCCGTGCCTATATGCGTATGAGTTCCAACAATTGCCGAAACCCTGCCTTTAAGCATAGCAAAAAGCGCTCTTTTTTCTGCCGTGGCTTCCGCATGAAAATCTATAAAAATAAATTTTTCACTCTTTTTAAAATTATCAAGTTCAATAAACGGGTTTTTTCCATAAGGCATTCCGTAAATTCCCATCGCACTTATAACGATTATATTTTTATCCTCATAATACCACTCTCCCGGAGCTTCGAAAAAATTAAGAGGTCTTAATATTTTGTTTTCCTCCAAAAGTTCCATAGCATCTTTTTTTCTATCAAACGTATGATTCCCGCCCGTAAATATATCAATTCCCGCATTTTTCATTTCATTATATATTTTGGGCGTAATTCCAAACCCATGAGCCATATTTTCGTAATTTGCTATTACATAATCGATATTAAATTCCTTTTTAAATTCTCCAAGCCATTTTTTAACCAATTTCCTTCCCGGTTTGCCCACAACATCACCGATAAAAAGTATATTCATAAATTTCCTTTGATATAATTTCAAAATGAAAAAAATAATCTTTTTTATAATTTTATCAGAAGTGTTGTTCTCTCTTACCCTCATGGTAGAAAGAAACAAAAATTCCATAATACCTTACAATTTGAGACTTGGAAGTAATGAAACTCTTTTAAATTTTTCGGCTTCTTATGACACCTTAACTCATAAATCCGATATTTCGGCAAACCTTCATTTATATATAAAACTTTATTCAAAAGAAAAAACTGAAAATATTAAAAATAAAAACAAAACAAAAACTCTGTTTTATCAATATAAATCCGGATTGGGTATAAAAACAATAAATAAAAAACTCTCTCTCGAATTTAAAAATTCATTTAAATTAAAATATAAGAAATTCATTCTTTATGAAGAATTTAGACCTGCAATTCCATTTTTCTTTCATGAAAGCACCACACTGGAATATAAATATAATGACAAAATGTTTTTTTTAAACAAATCTTTTACTTACAAAACAGCCGGTATGAATTATTCTTTGGGTATAAATTTTTATAAACTGTTTTTACCTAAATTTGTAAGGACAATTACTTTTAGTTTAAACGGAAACACTTCAACACCTCCTTTAATATATTATTACAAAATTTCAACATCATACAGATTTTCCCTTATGCATAAAAAATATTTCTTCTTAAATATCAATCCTTATATTTTAATTTCAAAAACTTATAACTTCAAAATAAAACCCGCAATTAAATTCTCACTTAATTATGATTTTTAGATAAAATATCACAAAAAAAGGTTTTTGATGATAAAAGCTCCAAGAGGTATGAAAGATATATTTGATCCGAGATTTCTAAAAATATTCGATGTTACAAGAAAAATAGCTGAAAATTACGGATTTGATTATATAGAAACACCGATATTGGAAGAAACTTCGCTTTTTAAAAGAAGTGTAGGCGAATCGAGCGATATAGTAAATAAAGAGATGTATCAGTTTATTGATAAAGGAGGAAACGACGTATGCCTTAGACCCGAAGGCACGGCAGGAGTTGTCAGAAGTTTCATAGAACATAAATTTGACAGACAGGCCACCCCTAAAAGATTTTGGTATTTCGGTCCTATGTTCAGATATGAAAGACCTCAAAAAGGAAGGCTAAGGGAATTTCATCAGTTCGGAGTGGAAAGTTTTGGAGTTGAAAGTATTTATGAAGACATAAACATAATTGCCTTAGCCGCTGATATTTTCGATGAATTAAAAATAGATTATACGCTTAAAATAAATTCGCTCGGATGCCCAGAGTGTATGCCAAAATATAAAGAAACACTTGTTGAATTTCTAAATTTCCATAAAAACGAACTCTGTGAGGATTGCCAAAGAAGAATTGGTCAAAACCCCATAAGAACACTTGATTGTAAAAATAAAAACTGTCAAGCTATATTAAAAAACGCGCCTAAGATTACCGATAATTTATGCGAAAATTGCAATAAGGATTTTGAAAATTTAAAAGAAGGTTTGAATAATCTCGGAATAAATTTCGAAATCGATAAAAATTTAGTAAGAGGGCTTGATTATTATACAAAAACAACATTTGAATTTATTTCAAACAAAATAGGAGCCCAAAGCGCAATAGCCGGAGGCGGAAGATATGATAGATTAGTAGAATTTCTTGGTGGAAAAGCCACTGCTGGCGTTGGATTTGCTATTGGGATTGAGAGAATTATGGATTTGGTTGAGATTGAGAATGAAAGAAAAGGTATTTATATGGGTGCAATAATAGCTGATGCCTTGCCTATTATTATGAAAAAAGCCAAAAATTTAAGAAAAGAAACAAAAGTTTTTGTAGAACCGAATATAAAATCCCTTAAAGCCCATCTAAAAGCAGCAGATAAAGGCAATTTCAAAAAAGTTTTGATTATGGGAGAAAACGAACTGAGAGAAAACACTTTTTTTGAAAAAGAACTTTAAGGAAAAACAATGAATTACGGAATTAATATCTGGGGGGCAAATAATTTTTTCATAGAAAACGGTGTTTTAAAAATAAATTACGCTAATCAACCCGCACTTATCGATATTATAAAAGAGATAGAAGAAAAAGGATTTCAAGGTCCCATACTTTTGAGATTTCCTCATTTGATAAGAAAACAGATTAATTCCCTTTACAATTCATTCAAAAAAGCTATCAAACTTTTCGAATACAAAGGCAAATTCAAAGCCGTATTTCCATTGAAAGTAAACCAGTTTCCAACCTTTATAAAACCTCTTATCAAGATAGCCGATAAATACAATTACGGTCTTGAAGCCGGAAGCAAGGCTGAACTTATTTTGGCAATGACTTACAACAACAAAAAAGCGCCGATAACAATTAACGGTTTTAAAGACAAAGATATGATTAGATTGGCTTTTATCGCCGGTTTTATGGGATATGACGTTACGGTTACAATAGAAGGATTAAACGAGCTTCATTCGATTATAGAAGTTAGCAAGGAGTATAATTCTTTCCCCGTAAATATCGGAATTAGAATCCGCCTTCATACAAGCGGAGTCGGAATTTGGGCTAAATCGGGAGGTATTGCATCAAAATTCGGACTTAGTTCCACTGAAATTATAGAAGCTATTGAAATTATGAAAAAAGAAAATATTTTAAACAAACTCAAAATGATTCATTTCCATATAGGAAGTCAAATAAATGACATATCTCCTCTTAAAAAAGCTATAAGAGAGAGCGGAAACATATATGCTGATATTAGAAAAATGGGAGCTGAAAACCTAATTGCAATCGATATAGGAGGAGGATTGGCAATCGAATATTCCCAATGGGAAGAAAAAAGAGATAGAAATTATTCAATTGAAGAATTTAGCAACGATGTTGTTTATCTGCTTAAAGAAATTTCCAATAAAAAACAAGTCCCCATGCCTGATATTTTCATAGAAAGCGGCAGATTTATAGCCTCTCCTTCAACTGTTTTGGTAGCTCCCGTGATTGAACTTTTTTCAAAAGAATATAATGAAAAATCACTTAAACTTAAAAAGAAAAATCCAGATTTAGTCGAAGAGCTTTTCGATTTATACAAAACAATCAACGAAAACAATTATATAGAATTTTTCCACGACGCACTTGATCATTTTGAATCTCTTTTAACACTTTTTGATCTTGGTTATATAGATTTAATCGATAGAAGCAATACGGAAATTTTAGTTCATTTAATAATCAAAAAAGCGATTAATTTTGCAAGTTACAGAGGATTTAAAAATAAAGATTTAAAAGCAATAAACGAAAAATTTCAGGAAAAATACTTGGCTAATTTTTCAATTTTTCAAAGCTTACCAGATTTTTGGGGGCTTGGACAGAGATTTCCGGTTATTCCTCTTACAAAACTTAATATTTCTCCAAATAGAAGCGCAACCATTTGGGATATAACGTGCGATAGCGACGGAGAAATTCCTTTTAATAAAAAATATCCTCTTTATTTACACGATATAAATTTACAAAAAGAAGATTATTATCTCGGATTTTTTTTAGTCGGGGCATATCAGGAAATTTTGGGAATGAAACATAATCTTTTCAGTTTTACAAACGAAGCGATTGTAAATTTTGATAATGACGGAAACTGGGAAATTGAATTTTTGGAACCTACTCAGAAAATAAGGGATATTTTAATCGATCTGGATTATGACATAGACGAAGTGGAAAGAGAGCTTAAAAACAAAATTGAAAATTCTTTACTTGATGAAGAAAACAAAAAAGAAATTTTAGGAGAATTGTTTTTATTGCTTAATGATATGGTTTATTTGAAAAATTAATTTTTTGATGGGACTATCTCCTCTTTTTTTATCAAATTATCGACATTCAAAATGGTAATGATTCTGTTTTCTTCAAGTCTTCCAACGCCTGATATTAATTCCTCTTCATTATTATACGTTTCAGGCGGCGGAGCGATATATTTTTTAGGAATTCTTATTGCAGAAGTTAGTCTGTCTATTACAAACGCAACGTTTTCGTTTTGAATTTTCATAACTATAAATCTGGTGTTTTCATCAATTTCAGCAGAAGGAGCGTTAAATTTTTTTCTTAAATCTATAAGAGGCAAAACGGTTCCTCTCAAATTAAAAACTCCCAACACATATTCAGGCACAAAAGGAACCCTTGTCCACTCGATCGGTTTTATAATTTCCTGAATGGAAAGAATAGGAACGGCAAATTCTTCTTCACCTATTATAAAGCCCACAAGCTGCTCAACCTCTTCCGTTTTTTCTTCTTCTTCTGGTTTATTAAGCATTTTTTGCTGCTGTTTGATTAAATCGTTTAAGCTTCCCATTTATTATCCTTATAATTTTAAATTTCTTCTAACGACATTTTGCAAATATTCTTTGGTATAAGGTTTTGTAATATATTCGTTCATTCCAACTTCCACACCTCTAACTCTATCTGACTTGGTCGCCCTGCTCGTTACGGCTATTAAAGGAAGTTTTCTGTATTTATTGTATTTTCTAATCTCTTGTGCCAATGTATAACCATCCATTCTCGGCATTTCTATATCAATAAGCATTGCATCTATATCATTTTGTTTTAGCAAATTCAAAGCTTCCAATCCGTCTTTTGCTTCGATTATATTTACTCCAAGTTCATCAATAGCCTGATGCATAATTTTTCTATCCATTGCAGAATCATCGACTATCATAACGGTATAATCGCTCGGTTTTTCTTTTTTCTTTTTGGATTCGTTTAAAGAATCTGTTACTATTTTTTTATTGTGTGTTTTTTTAGCCAATTTCATTAATGTCCCTACATCCACTATCAATGTAACTCTTCCGTCTCCTCTTATGGTAGCACCAGCAATTCCCGGAATTCCTTTTAAAAATTCTCCCAAGGATTTAATAACAATTTCTTCTTGTCCTATAAATCTATCTACAATAAGTCCCACTTTACTTGCACCAAGCCCCAAAATGACCACATAAAGATATTTTTCCGGTTCTAATATTTTTTCTATTTCAAAAATATCCGCCATATTCACAAGAGGCAAAACCTCATCCCTTAATTTCAAAACGCTTTTACCCTCAACCGTATAAATATCTTCTTCTACAATTCTCACAGTCTCAATTACATTTGATAAAGGAACGGCAAACAAATCTTCCTGACTTGCAACAAGAAGAGCTTGAATAATAGCCAATGTCAAAGGAATTTTGAGTTTAAAAGTCGTTCCTTTTCCTGGAATTGAATCCACTTCTATAATTCCGTTTAATTTTTCTATATTTGTTTTCACAACATCCATACCAACCCCGCGCCCGGAAACATTTGTCACTTTTTCGGCAGTTGAAAATCCGGGTTTGAATATAAGCATAAACGCTTCTTTATCATTCATATTTTCTGCTTCCGTAGGAGTAATAATGCCTTTTTTTATTGCAATTTCTTTTAATTTTTCAGGATCCATTCCTTTTCCGTCATCTTTTATCTCAATTACTATCATATTACCTTCGTTATATGCTCTAAGCCAAACCGTTCCGGTTTCGGGCTTTCCTTTTTTTATTCTCTCTTCCGGAGACTCTATGCCGTGATCTACCGAATTTCTTATCATATGCACCAAAGGATCACCGATCTCTTCTATTATGGATTTATCAAGCTCGGTCTCTTCTCCTTCTATAATCAATTTAACTTTTTTGCCGAGTTCTCTTGAAAGATCTCTAACAAGTCTCGGAAATTTATTAAATACCTTACCGATTGGCAACATCCTTGTCTTCATAACTGCAATTTGCAAATCGGTAGTAACGATTGAAATACTTGAAACCACCTGATTAAGCTCATCCAAAAATTTTTCACCCTCATATCTTTCTTCTACATCGTTATAAATTTTTATAAGTCTGTTTTTGGCAAGAACAAGCTCCCCTATTAAATTCATAAGCTCATCCAGTCTTTTTACGTCAACTCTGATTGTCTGTTCGGTAGTGGTAATATGCTTTTTCAGAGCATTTTTTTGAGCCTGTTTGCTCGGAATTTTAGAAGCTGATTTTTGGGGAACTTTTGAGACTTCGTTTTCTTGTTTTGATATATCTTCTTTATTTTCTAATTTGTTTTCCTCTGTCTCTTGTGTTTCTTCTTTCGGAGTGGAATTGACATCCTCTACGAGTTTATCAAGTATTTTATCAAGTTCTTCTGGCGAGAGGGAATCCAAATCCATCTCATCAATATTATCAAGCGTTATTTCATCCAAATTTATATTTCCAACTTTTTCGTTATCCTTTTTTGAGGATTCAGATTTATTTTCCGTTTGAGAAACCGATTTACCTTTTGTGATTGCATCGAGTTTTTCGACAATAGGTTCAATGTCAATTTCGGGTGCTTCATCACTCCCGTTATCTCTTATATACTCCAAAATAGCCTTCATTGCATCAACGGATTCCAAAATTACATCCATAATTTCAGGAGTTATTTTAAGCTCCCCTTTTCTCGCTCTATCCAAAACGGCTTCCATATGATGAGTAAGTCTGGTAAGCTTATCGAAATTCAAAAAACTTCCGCTGCCTTTTATTGTATGAGCAACTCTGAATATTTTATTCAAAAGTTCCAAATCATCAGGATTATTTTCAAGTTCAACCAAATCCTGATCCATCTCTTCAATCATCTCAAAAGCTTCTATTAAAAAATCCTCCAATAATTCTTGCATTTCATCCATTGATTAATCCTTTGTGCTCTTTAATAATTTCAGATATTTTATTATAAAATTTATTAGGATCAAATTTCACCAAATATCCTTCCGCTCCCACTTCTTTTCCTCTTATATCGCTAAACGCATCGGAAATGGAAGAGCTGAAAATCAAAGGTATTTCATTAAATCTTTTATCTTGATGAATTTTAGCCGCCATATGATATCCATCCATTTTCGGCATCTCTATATCGCTTAAAATAAGTTTTATTTTTTCCTTTATATTATCCCCGTAAACAGCATACAGTTCTTCAAGTTTTTGAATTCCCTCTTCTCCGTTTGTAGCTTCAATCACTTCAAATCCCATTTTTTCAAGCGCACTTTTTTCTATTCTTCTGGCTGTGGGAGAATCATCGACTAAAAGCGCAATACCACTGAACTTTTCTATACTTTCTTCGTCAATATCAAGATTTGATTCAAAAAATCCCATCTCCTCAACCATACTTTCCAAATCCAAAATAAGCAATATTTTCCCGTCTTCTATTCTTGTTATACCGGTAATTTTACTTTTATCAAGTTTTCCTTGCGCCATACTAAACGAAGCAGGTTCTATATCAGCCCAGCTAATCCTTCTAATTCGTTTGGCATCATGAACTATAAATCCTATTAAAACATTATTAAATTCCGTTATTATTACTCTTTTTTTTATAGGAGCTTCATTTTCATCCGGAACTTCTATTCCCATCCATTTGGCAAGATCAACAACGGGAACGACAACTCCTCTCAAATCAAAAATTCCTTCGACAAAATCTTCGCTTCCGGGAAGTTCGGTAAGTTCAGGCATTTTTATAATTTCCCTTACTTTCGCTACATTTATACCGTATATTCCTTCATAAATTTTGCCGTCTTTTTCTTTTTTAAAAATCCTGAAATCCACAAGCTCCAATTCGTTTGAACCGACTTTTAACCTTTTTTCATCCATATTTCAATTCCTTTAATTTATGGTCTTTATAAATATAATAACTCCCATTACAATAAAAAGCTCCCAAATTATAATATTCTCTGCCGCTCAATTGCAAAAAAACATTTTGATGAAAATGACCTTCTATAAGCATATTATAATCAATATCTGCAATTTTTTTCATAATTATCTCTTTAAAATTTGAAATTTTGTTACATTTTATATCTTTTTTTAAAATTTTCTTAAAAACCCAACCGTTTAAAAAATTAAAACTTAGCAAATTCAATACATTTAAAACCGATTTGTTTCTGATAAGTTTAACATAAAAATTATACATTAAAATTTTATTATTCAAATCTCCGTGCGTTATATAAATAGATTTTTTCTTATCAACAAATATATCGGCAAAAATAATATTTTCAAAAATTTTATCGAGTAAAAAATCGTGATTTCCATAAGTATAAAAAATTTCACTTTTTTTAGCAATAGAATTTATGAGATTAATAACCTCTTTATTATATTCTATTAAAAATTCAAAAGGTAAAAGCAGATGAAAAATATCTCCGAGCAAAAAAAGCTGACTTGGAGGATTTTTGTCAAGATCTTTTAAAAAATTCAAAAAATTTATATCTCCGCTTTTATAATGCACATCAGCAATAAATACAGCTCCATTTTTTAAAGTAATGTTTTTAATTTGCAAATTTCCCCCTCTTTTCCTTCCTTTTCCTATTCTCTTCCTTCCTTTTTTACGGAACATAAGCAATGTTAGGCAAAGCCGTATTTTCAGGCAGATTAAATAAAATATTCGCATTTGCAACTGCCTGAGAGGAAGCGCCTCTTAACAAATTATCAATCGCACTGTTTATAAAAAGTATATTTTCGTTTTTCATAGCAAAAATATCGCAAAAATGAGTGCCCGCAACATCTTTTATTTTAACGGGAGAATTTTTTACTCTTATAAACTCTTCATTTTTATACGTTTTTTGCAAAATTTCAATAGGGTCAATTGCTTTTTTGAGTTTTGCATAAATACTTATTTGCATTCCTCTTGTAATTGGAAGTAATTGAGGCACAAAAGTAACATTAAGCCCGGTTTTTTCCGCTATTTCTATTGAATGACGATGTTTAATCGGATTATAAGCAAAAAAGTTTTCGTTATCGGTTACAAACTGCGTATTTTCACTCAACTTTTTACCCGCACCGCTAACCCCGCTTTTTGCATCCACAAACACATCGTTTTCAATATAATCCAAAAACGGATACAATGCCAAAATAGTAGCGGTTGGATAACATCCGGGATTTGCCACAAGCTTTTTATTTTTAATAAAATCCCTGAAAATTTCCGGAAGTCCGTATGCGGCGTTTTCAAGATTTGCAGGATCAATATGAGGGCAATAATAATTTTCATAATTTCGTTGATTAAGCCTATAATCAGCCGAAAAATCAACTATTTTTATATCGTATTTCATAAGTTTACTAACATAGCTCATAGCCGCTTTATGAGGCACTGCAAGAAACACTAAATCATTTTTTGCGATATCTTCAATTTCGGCTTTTTTTATCTCTTTTTCAAATACACCTTTTAAAGAAGGATAAATATCGCTTATATCTCCCCCGCCTTGTGTGGAATAAAGTTCATTTATTTCAAAAAAAGAATGATTAAGCAAAATTTTTATAAGTTCTAACCCGGTATATCCGCTAGCCCCCACAATTGCCGTTTTTATTTTCATTTTA
>JALVTJ010000006.1:13267-42483 GCA_027036005.1 Nautiliaceae bacterium | reverse complement strand
ATTTTCCATTTTCCATTTTCTATTTTTAATTTTACATTTATTTCCCTGTGCTTCCAAACCCGCCTTTTCCTCTTTTGGTATCGCTTAGCTTATCAACTTCCACAAATTCGGCCTGAACCACGGGAGCAATTACCCCCTGAGCAATTCTTTCACCCTTTTTAATTTCAAATTCCTCATCTCCCAAATTAATCAAAAGAACCATTATCTCGCCTCTGTAATCGGCATCAATGGTCCCGGGCGAATTCAAAACAGTAATACCATGCTTATATGCAAGTCCGCTTCTTGGTCTTATCTGAACTTCATAACCTTCTTCAATTTCAAAAGCAAGCCCTGTTTTTACGAGCTTTCTTTCATTTGGTTTTAACAGACATTCCTCAATTGAATGCAAATCAAATCCGGCTGCAAGTTCACTTTGATAAGCGGGAATAATTGCATTTTTGTTCAATTTTTTTATTTTCAGTTTCATTTCCTCTCCGTTTTTTAATTTAAATTTTCCATTTCCATCATCCATTAAGTAAAGCATATATCCTCATAGCAAATTTTATCTATTTCATAAACTTTCTCTCCTCCGGGCAAATTAACTTCCACCTCATCCCCTACTTCTTTGCCTATTAACGCTTTTGCAAGCGGGGAATGGTAAGATATAAATCCTTCGCTCGGATTTGCTTCCGGCGCTCCCACAATTGTGTATTTAACCTTTTCATCCGTATCCATATCAATCAAATAAACCGTTGAGCCAAAAGCCACCCTGTTATGTGCATGGGCTTTGGGATCAACCACCACGGCTCTGCTTAAAATATCGCTAAGTTCGGCTATTCTTCTTTCTATATGTGATTGTTTCTCTTT
Organism: Nautiliaceae bacterium; assembly: GCA_027036005.1. Lineage (GTDB taxonomy): Bacteria > Campylobacterota > Campylobacteria > Campylobacterales > Nautiliaceae > JALTBU01. The sequence goes on along the minus strand of JALVTJ010000006.1, from coordinate 41,637 downwards.
TGCCGCATGATATTCGGCGTTTTCTTTCAAATCCCCGAGTTCTCTTGCAGCGTCAATCTCTTTTGCCACTTCCGCTCTTGCTTTGGTTTTAAGATATTCAAGTTCTTTGCTTAATTTTTCATATCCGTATTTAGTCATAGGTTCTTTCATAAATCTCCTTTTATAATCTTTATAATATTTTCGGCACTGCCGTATTTTAAAATATTTCTGATTTTTTTCGATTTTTGCCGAAATTCTGTTAAAGAGCTTTTTTTATAATCGTTTATCAATTCCTCTTTATCGAATTTTTGCAAATACTCCTTGTGAAATTCGCCTAAATTTTCTTTTTCAAAAATAATATTAACAAGTCCTACGAAATTTAATTTAACAAAACTTTTGGCAATTAAATATTCAATCTCTCTTGCTTTATACATTAAAACAAAAGGCGTTCCGATTATTGCCGCTTCCAGCGTTGCCGTTCCGGAGCAGATATATGCAAAATCGCTTTTTAATAAAGCTTCCTTTGTATTAAAAATTATATCAAATTCCTCAACGTTTCCGTAAATTTCAGAAATTCTGTTTTTGTAAATTTCGGGCACAACCAAAATTTTATTTTCTTTTATGTTTGCTGCCAGCTCCTTAAAGATTGGCATAAGAGCTTTTATTTCGCTTTTCCTACTTCCGGGCAAAAAAGCAACATTGCCGTAAAGTTTATCGTCCCTGAATGTTTTAATTTCATCAAGAAGCGGATTTCCGACATATATGCCATCTTTCCATATATCTTTCTCAAAAGGAAAAATATAAGCTTTTTTATCAATATATTTATTAATAGTTTTAATTCTTCTTTTTTTCCAAGCCCAAACTTTTGGCAAGATATAATAAATTATCTCTTTATTAGGATTTCTTTTTTTTATTGCTTTCGCAAGCCTTAAATTAAAAGAAGGAGCATCAATTAACAATATTTTATCCGCATTTTCGCTTAAATCAACCAATTTTTCGATAGTTTTTTTCGCTAATTTAATTTTTGGCAAAACATCAAAAAAACCCATAACATTAAATTCATTGCTGTCAATTACAGGATTTCCTAAACTTTTATCAAACACACCTTTAATTTGCAATTTTTCATTTTCCATTTTCCATTTATTTAAGATATATCTTAAATGAAAGTTTGCACTTGGCTCAATTGCCGAAACTAAAATTTTCATTCAAATTCGACTTTTGATTGATGAATTGTTTTTGTTTTTCTTAAATTTCTTTTTAATTGTTTTTTTTCTTTAATTTTTACTTCCACCGTTTTTACACCGAAAATTCTTGGCATACACATCAGTGTTTTTCCTCTTCAAGAGCTTTTTTAGCACCTTCAATCATACCGTTAATAGCCCCTTTTGTAACTTTGGCTATTTTTCCGGAAAGATTTTCAAGTTTTTGTTTCATTTCATCCGTTAAAATTTTCGTCCTCTCCCTTGCTTTTTTCAGCGCTTCTTCGCTCTCTTCTTTTAAAATTTCGATTTTTTGAATTAAAATTTCCGTAACTTCATTTTTTATTTCGGCAATTTTTTTCTTCATATCATCAAGCTCTTCTTGTATAAATTTTTCGCTTTTTTGTGAAAATTCCCCGATTGCCTCTATCATTCCTATATAAATTATTTCAAGATTTTCCAATGTTTTTTGAACGTCTTTTTGAAATACGTTTTTTATATCTTTTTTGGATTCGTCCAAATAATTTTTTAATTCGTTTATCTGCATAAGAACATAATCTTCCGCACTTTTTATTGCAACTTCAAGATTTTTTTTCACATCCAAATTCAATTCTTCCGATATTTCTTTTACACTAAGAATTGCCTTTTTGAAAATTTCTTTTGCCTGAGAGATGGTAAGCTCTGAATTTTCCAAGGCTTTTTTGATATTTTCATTTACCGTTTTTTTTAGTTCATTTGATAAATTTTTATTTTCCTCAACCGCTTTTTTTATATCGTTTTTAATATTTTTTTGCATTTCAAAAACGGCTCTTTCATTTTGAGAAGTAAGTTCGTTTATCGATTCTTCTATCTCTTTTTTAATATTTTCTTCTTCAACAAAAATCATTCTAATATTTTCCAAGATTGAATTTATCCTTTGTGTGTATTCATCCTGTTTTTTTTCCAAATCGTTTAGAATTTTTCTTTTTTCTTCGTTTAATTTTTCAATCATTTCAATCAGATTTTTTGTATTTGCTTTTATAATAGCGTCAATTACGGCTTTTATATATTCTTTATTTAATGTTTTTGAATTTTTTAATTTATTTATCGTGAGAATAAAAATCTCTTTTGAAAATTCATCCTTATTTTCTTTTGAATTATTTAATGTATCCAAAACAAGCCTCTCCAAATTTTCGGGGGTTAATTCGTTTTTTTCCAATTCATTCAATTTTTCTTCGAAATCTTCAATATAAGGCATAATTTCTCCTTTTTAATGCAGTTTAATAATTATAACATCTTTATAATGTTTGGTAAATGAAATTTTTAAAACAAAAACTAAAAGAAGAAATAAAAAGAAAAATCGAATTGAAGATTTATCTCATACTACAAGCGCTCGGAGTGCCGTTTACACCGTAAATAGGCTGTATCATTTCGTTTCCGGAAAGATCTTCGCTTAAAACATAATCTATAAATTCGATTAATTCTTTCGCAGCTTTTTCGAATCTTTTGGCACTTTCGCTATCAGGTTTGCTTACCAAAATAGGTTTTCCGGCATCCCCGCCTTCTCTTATTTCAGGTTCAATTGGAATTTGCGCCAAAACTTTTGTATTGTAATCTTTTGCCAAAATAGCTGCTGCACCTTTACCGAAAATGTCATACTCCATTCCGCAATTAGGACATATAAATCCGCTCATATTTTCAATTATTCCGGCAATCGGGACATGAAGCTGTCTGAACATATCAAGACTTCTTTTTGCATCGTCAACCGCTACCGTTTGAGGAGTTGTAACTGCTACACCTGCCGTTACCGGAACCTGTTGCGCCATTGTCATTTGAGCATCGCCCGTTCCCGGAGGCATATCGATAACCAAAATATCAAGCTCTCCCCAATCAACATCCTCCATAAATTGCTGCAATGCTTTTACAAGCATAGCTCCTCTCCACATAAGCGCTTTACCCTCCGGAAGCAAATTCGCCATAGAAATAAATTCTATACCATAAATTTCGAAAGGTTTGACTTTATTTCCTACAACTTCCGGTTTTCTATCCTGCATTCCAAGCATTCTGGCAACATTGGGTCCATAAATATCTCCGTCTAATATTCCCACTTTTTTACCCTCTTTTGCAAGAGCAAGAGCAAGATTTACCGCCGTAGTTGATTTTCCAACCCCTCCTTTTCCGCTGCTTATCATTACAAAAGACTTAACGCTTGGCATTTTATTAACACCTCTGCTACTGGTTTCACGAGGTTTTTTCGGTCTTATAATTTGTGTTGTGGCTTCAATTCCTATTTTTTTAAGTTCATCCACAGTTGCGTTGTTTAATCTGTTGGCAATTTCATCATCGCTTGAAGGAATCTGATAAGTGATAATTGCTTTTTTTTCATCGTCGCTAACTTCTATATCTTTTACAAATCCGAAATCCACAACGCTTTTTTTAAATCCCGGATATACCACGTTTTTTAATACCTCTTTTATTTTTTCTTTCACTTCTTCTCCTTAATTTTTGGTTTGTTTATATATTTTTTTTTCAAACTTGTCAAGCATTTAAATCAATTATTCATTTTTTTTATCGCTTCTTTTTTAAATTCTTCCCAATTAAATTCCTCTAATGCATTTTGAGTTACTCTATAACTGCAAAATTTCGGTCCGCACATAGAGCAAAATTCGGCTTCTTTGAAAACTTCTTGCGGGAGCGTTTCATCATGATATTCTTTTGCCCTTTCAGGATCAAGCGCAAGCTCGAATTGTCTATTCCAATCAAAATGATATCTTGCATCGCTCATTTCATCGTCTCTCTTTCTTGCTCCCGGAATTTTTCTTCCGATATCCGCAGCGTGAGCAGCAATTTTATATGCCATCATCCCTTCTCTTACGTCTTTTTCATTAGGAAGCCCGAGATGCTCTTTTGGTGTTACGTAACACAACATACTAACCCCGTAAAATGCAGCCATTGCCGCTCCTATTGCACTTCCTATATGATCATACCCCGCACCGATATCCAAAACAAGCGGACCCAAAACATAAAAAGGAGCATCATGACAATAGATTTGCTCTAAACGAACATTTCTTTCAATCTCATTAATAGGCACGTGTCCCGGACCTTCTATCATAACCTGAACATCCTTCTCCCATGCTCTAAGAGTTAGCTCACCCAAAACTTTAAGCTCTTCAATCTGAGGCTTATCGCTTGCATCTGCAAGACATCCTGGTCTTAATCCGTCTCCAAGAGAGAGAGAAACATCGTATTTTCGACAAATTTCCAAAATATCGTCGAAAATTTCATAAAAAGGATTTTCCTTGTGATGTTTTAACATCCACGAAGCCGTTAAACTCCCTCCTCTGCTTACTATTCCCATTTTTCTTTTTGCAATTTCTGGCATATGTCTTAGAAGCAGCCCGGCGTGAATTGTAAAATAACTAACCCCTTGCTTTGCCTGTTTTTCTAAAACTCTTAATATATCATCATAGGTAATTTTTTCCACATCTCCTACTTCATCGACTATTTGATACATAGGAACCGTTCCTATTGGAACGGAAGAAGCGTTGATAATAGCTTTTCTAATCTCATCCATGTTTTTCGCTCCCGCCGTTAAATCCATTACGGTATCAGCGCCGTATTTAATAGAAGTTTTTAGTTTTTTAACTTCTTCTTCTATATCGCTTGCAAGGGCGCTTGCACCGATATTCGAATTTACTTTTGTTTTTGTTACTCTTCCTATCGCCATCGGTTTTAAATGTTTATGATTAATATTTGAGGGAATTATTAGTCTTCCTCTTGCCACTTCCTCTCTTATAAGTTCGGCGGATAAATTCTCTTTTTTTGCAATATACTTCATCTCTTCGGTAATAACGCCTTTTTTGGCATAAAACATCTGGGTTTTTGTATTATCATTTTTTCTTTTTTCAATCCAATCGCTTCTCATTTTATCCCTTTAAGATATGTTTTATCGGAATTTATCTAAAAAAGCTTAAATTTACCTTAAATGAGAGATGGGGAAGAGAAATGAGAGATGAGGAGTTCCAAGTTCCAAGTTTTGAGTTTTGAATTTAACAAATATACAAATACACCCATGCATCAATTACCAATAACTCATAAATACCTACTACGCACTTTATACTACATACTCACCTATTACATTTCGTAACATTTTTTTGTATAATATCGTAACACTTTTACCAAAGGAAACAGATTGGATGTTACTTTAATAATTCTAAGCGCCGGAAATTCGACAAGATTTGATTACGATGTTAAAAAACAGTGGTTAAGAATCGGCAAAAAACCTTTATGGCTTTTTGTAGCGGATAGGTTTAATGAATTTTTCAGCTTCAAAAAAACAATAATTACAGCTAATCCCAAAGAAAAAAGATTATACGAAAAAATGTGCGATTATGAGATAGTTCCAGGGGATAAAGAAAGACAATTTTCATTAAAAAACGCCCTTGAAAAAGTAAAAACGGAATATGTGCTTGTTTCTGACGTGGCGAGGACTTGTGTAAGCAAAGACATTATTTACAAACTTCTAAATGCAAAAGCGGATTGCTCGGCGCCCTTTTTAAAACCCGTGGATACCGTTGTTTATGAAGACAAAACAATAAAACGGGATAAAGTAAAACTTATCCAAACTCCCCAGCTTAGCAAAACATCTCTTTTGAAAAAAGCACTTGAAACCGATAAAATATATACGGACGAAAGAGCCGCCATTGAATCAATTGGAGGAAAAATCGAATATATCCCGGGAAGCGAAAAGCTTAAAAAGATAACCTATTTTGCTGACTTGGATCTTCCTTGTTTAAAGCCTCCGAGCAATGATATATTTACGGGAAACGGATATGATACACATAAATTTGAAAATAACAAAAAAATGATTTTAGGAGGAATTGAAATAGATGTTCCTTACGGGCTGAAAGCCCACAGCGACGGAGACGTAATAATACACTCGCTCATCGATGCCTTGCTTGGTGCAGCGGGATACGGAGATATCGGAGAATTTTTCCCTGATACAGACGAAACATATAAAAACGCCGATTCAACCGAATTGTTAAAAAAAATAATAAATATACTAAAAACCACTGGATTTGAAATAATAAACGCCGACATTTCGATAATTGCCGAAAAACCTAAATTAAAAAATTATAAAACAAAAATACAAAGAAATCTCTCAAAACTTCTAAATGCTACGGTAAATGTTAAAGCCACTACAAACGAAAAAATGGGATTCGTAGGAAGAAACGAAGGTATTGCGGTAATTTCAAATGCAACATTAAAATATAAGGACTGGTATGAAGATTACAATTGTAGAAAATGAAATGTATTTGGCTCAAAGCATTCAAAATAACCTGAGTGAAAAATTAAACGCAAAATGCGAAATTTATGCTTCATACGACGAAGCAATGGAGAGTGAAGCCGATATTTACCTGATAAATACAAATTTGCAAGGAAACATTAAATATCTCATAAATGAAAAAAAAGACAAAATCATTATTCTTTTAGCCCCTTATGTTACATATTCAACAGTTATGCAACCGATTGAAATGGGAGCAGATGATTATCTTCAAAAACCTTTTTCAATAGAAGAGCTCATAAGAAAAATCAATCACTTGAACGAATTTTACTCGTTAAAAGAAAAATTACACTGTTTTCAGGATTTTGTGGATTTTATTTTCAAAGATATAGAAATAACCCTGCCCCAATATACATTTCCTATATTTATAAAATCTTCATTAAATAAAACGCTTGAAAAACTTATTTTTGAAATTGCAAAAGAAGAAAACGCTATAATAAAAATTATCGATTTATTAAAATTCAATAAAAAAGATTTCAGAAAAAATAATTTATATCTATGTCTCAATTACGAAAAAATGGAAAACAAAGAAATTTTAAGATTTATCTCAAAATACAAATCGATTATACTTCTTCCTAAAAATTATGACAAAATCGATAAATGTTTTGAAATAGAATCATCAGCTCCTAATATTCTTGAAGAAGAAATTTTAAGTATTGAAGAATATATTAAATTTGTAATTCACAATTACCAATACAAATTCCCCGATACAGAACTTAGTAAAAAACTCGGAATAAGCAGAAAAAGTTTGTGGGAAAAAAGGAAAAAATATGGCATCTTCAAACAAAAATAAAATTTTTATAGACAAAGAAGCCTGGATAACTCTTGCAATGGTTCAGGCGGGACTTTTAAATCCGATTGACAAATTAATGAATAAAAAAGAATCTGAAATCGCAAATACCAAAAAATTATATAAAAACGCACATATTCCTTTTTCTTTTATTTTGGCACCCTCTGGAAAAAGAAATGAAGAGGTTTTAAAAAGCAATCCAGAAAAAATCGAACTTTTTTGTGAAAATAAAAAAATCGGAGAAATTGACGTCGAAGAAATTTACGAAATAGACCCGCTAAAAAGAGTCGAAACTATCTATGGCACAAAAGATGCAAAAAATTACCCAAGAGTAGCCAAAACACTAAAAAGATTAGGCAAATACGCCATTGCGGGAAAATACTGGGTAGAAGATACCGGTATTCAAAAAAAACTTGATATGGCAAAAGAAAAAATAAAAAATTTACAAAATATTGTCGGAATGACAATGCACGCAAAACCAATCCACAGAGTTCACGAAAAAATTATGAGAATGGCTATCGAAAAAAACGATATTTTAATTGTATTTTTGATAAAAAATCTGGAAGAAGAGGAAATTCCTTATTCTCTGAGATACAATGTTTTAAAAGAAATTGTAGATAATTATTTTCCGAAAAATAAAATTTTAATTATTCCTTTGCTTAATACATATATTTTTTCAGGTGTAAACGAAGCTATTTTGGATGCAATGATTGCAAAAAATTTCGGATGTAATAAATTTATAATGGGTCAAACCCATAAAGGACTTGGTATTCACTATGAAGCGGATCATTTGCACTCCATTTTTGATTCAATGGATTTGGGAATAGAAATTGAAACAATCAATGAATATGTCTATTGCGACAAATGTAAAACAATAGTAAGCGTAAATTCTTGTCCTCATGGAAGCCACCATCATATAAGCTATCACAGCGAATCAATATTCGAACTTATAAAAACGGGGCTTATTCCTCCTACAATTCTTATGAGAAAAGAAATAAGCGCCAAATATCTGGCGTTTTTATATCCGAACAGATTTAAAAATTTACAAAAGCTATATTACGATATTTCACCTAATAAAGGGCTTATTGAAGAGAGCAGGGAAGAAGATTTTTATATATCTTTAATGAAACTTTATCAAACAAGCTCGCTTACTTAAATTTTAAAAAAATCATATATAAAATTCCGCTGAAAATTCCAGCAAATACACCTGCAATCAAATCATCACCCATAACTCCGAGCCCACCCGGCGCTTTTTGATCAATTTTACCTATAATCGAAGGTTTGTAAATATCAAAAAATCTAAAAGAAACAAATGCCAAAAATAGCTTTATAAATGTATCTTCCATTAAATTTCCAAGCATAGCAACAGTTAATAAAACACCTGCTATTTCATCAATTACTATTCTTTTGTCATCATGTATATTGCTTATTAATTCATAATCATTTGTATATTTATATCCGATTATCGTAAATAAAACAGCTAAAAGAAAAATAGTTAAATTCGGATTTGGAAAACATAAAACAATCAAATATGCAATCAAAATTCCAACCAAACTTCCCCATGTTCCTGGGGCTTTTGGCAATAAACCGCTATAAAAACCTGTTAATAAAAACCATTTAAATTTACTAAATTTCATTGTTTTTCTCCTAAGGAGCCGTAATAATTCCTCCTTGACATTCACGAACTCCGATTAACTGTTTCGCATTGTTAATAAGTTCGAATAAATCTTTTTTAACTGGATTTCCTTTAAGATGTATTCTAATCTCCGAAATATAACCTTTATGACAAAGCAATTGTATTTTTCTTATATTTTGCTTACCGAAAATTGAAGCTATCACAAATCTAACTCTCTTTAAAGAAACATAACTTCCCATATGTGTATTAAAAAAATCAATAAACATACTTTCGTTAAATTGCTGTGTTAATTTTATAGCCGTTAAAAAATACGTATTTGCATCACTTCCAAAACATGTCCCGTGTTTAATCCATTCGTGTTTTGCAAATCCGTCTTTTGCTCCGGGCATATATTTTTGCAAAACTTTCCACATAATAGGAGACAATTTAAATTTATAAGGACTTTTGCAATACTCTTTTTTAGGCCAAAGCCCGTGAAGAGTAAAATGCGTATATGTATAAGGATCTCTTATTTTACATTCTTTTACATTTGGATGAAATTTACAATAAGTATTCTCCCAACTTAAAGCCAAAATATTATCAGTAGATATCGCAAACAAAAAACTTCCAAGCAGCATAAACAAAACAAGTATTTTTTTCATAATTTTTCCTTTATTAAATTGATTTTATCAATGTCGTCTCTGATTTGATATTCTATACCTTCGATTCCGAATCTTCTATCCGCTACAAAAATGTTATTTTTTTTAATTATATATTCAATTTCTCTTGTTTTTTCATAATCAACTCCAAAAGTATATTCAAAAATCTGCTTATATTCAAGAATTTCGGCATTTTTTACCGCTAAATTAGCCGCATCCGAGTATGTCTTCACAAGTCCTCCCACTCCTAATAAAATACCTCCGAAATATCTGACGGTTATAATACCTACATTAATCAAATCGTTTCCTATTAAAACATTTAGCGTAGGCCTGCCACTGCTTCCTCTGGGTTCGCCATCATCAGAAGAACCTTCTACAATCCGATTTTGATTATCAAGATATCTAAACGCTCTTACAAAATGATTTGCTTTTGGATAAAGCCGTTTTAATTCGTCCACTTTTTTTTCAAAATTATCAAAAGGGACAAGAAAAGAAAGAAATTTTGATTTTTTAACTTCCAAAAAAGAAGTCCATTCTTTATTTATTGTTTTCATTCATCAAACAATTTGTTAATACTTTCATTATAAATTATTCTTCTTATAACTTCTGCAAAAAGCTTTGCGGTTTTTAAAACTTTTATTTTTTTGCATTGAACTTTCAAAGGAATGGTATCACTGATAACAAGCTCATCCAAAACTGAATTTTTAATTCTCTCAATAGCCGGACCGCTTAAAACCCCATGAGTTGCATATGCCATAACGGATACGGCACCTCTTTCTTTAAGTGCGGCGGCTGCTTTTACCATTGTCCCCGCCGTATCTACCATATCATCAATCAAAATCACATCCTTGCCCTTAACATCTCCTATGATATTCATAACTTCGCTTACATTTGCTTTTTCTCTTCTTTTATCGACTATCACCATATCAAGCCCTAATTTTTTTGCAAAATATCTGGCCCTTGCCACACCTCCTATATCGGGAGATGCTATAATCGGATTTTTAAGATGTTTTTCTTTAAAATAATCGAAAAATAAAATACTGCCGTATAAATTATCAACCGGTATATCAAAAAACCCCTGAATTTGCCCTGCATGCAAATCAATTGTAACAACCCTATCTATTCCTGCTTTTTCCATCATATTGGCGACAAGTTTCGCACTGATAGGAACTCTCGGAGCGGCTTTTCTATCTTGTCTTGCATATCCGAAATAAGGAACAATTGCGGTAATACTTTTTGCACTCGCCCTTCTCATTGCATCCGTTATAATTAAAAGCTCCATTAAATTATCATTTGCCGGAGCACACGTCGGCTGAATTATAAAACAATCGATCCCTCTTACACTCTCACCGATTTGGACATTTATTTCACCATCGCTAAACCTATTGACAGTAAGTTTACTAAGCGGTCTGTCCAAATAATTTGCAATCTCTTTTGCTACTTCCGGATTTGCGCTCCCGCTAAAAAACTTAAACTTCATAACCATCCTTTTTTTCTAAAATTTTACCAAAATTCTTCATTTTCAATTCTACATTATTCATTTATTTTTTAGCTCCTCTAATCCATCCGCCGCCAAGCAGTTTATCTTTATCATAAAATACGCACGCCTGCCCTTTTGCAACTCCTGTTACACCTTTTTTAAAATCCACAACAGCTTTACTTTTACCTTCCATCTTTACAATAGCTGGGATTTTAGCTGCTCTATATCTTACTTTTGCCTTGCATTTAAATATTTTTTCATTCAAAAAAAGATTAACGCCTTTTAAAAATACCTTTCTTTTTTCCAAATCTTCTTTATCTCCCACAATCAAAACATTGCTTTTGGCATCAATTCCAATAACATATTGAGGTTTATGGGATTTAAAAAGCCGAAAACCTTTTCTCTGACCTACCGTATAATGAGCATAACCTTTGTGAGTTCCTATTTTTTTGCCCCATCTATCAATCACCATCCCCGGTTTGTCAGGATTGAAATGGTATTTTAAAACATCTATATATGAATTTTCAATAAAACAGATATCCTGTGATTCTTTTCCTTTTGCTAAATTTTCAAGCCCTATTTTAGCGGCTATTTCTTTAACTTCTTCTTTTAAACAATCCCCCAGAGGAAAAATAAGTTTTGGCAAAATCTCTTTTTTTATACTAAATAAAAAATAACTCTGGTCTTTGTTTTTATCTTTTGCTTCGTATAAAAATTCCCCGTCGCATCTAACATAATGCCCTGTCGCCCCTTTTTGACAGTTATATTTTTCCAAAAATTTCATAAAAACACCGAATTTAATCTGTTTATTACACATTGCGCAAGGATTTGGAGTAGTTCCCTCTTCATAACTTTTTACAAAATAATCATAAACCTCTTTTTTAAATTCTTCCCTCACATCTTCAACCACATACTCAAATCCTATTTTTTTACTTAAATATTCAATCTTTTCTAAATTCTCATCGTGATAACCTTCATACATTTTCATATAAATCCCGATAACTTCATAGCCTTTTTTCTTTAAAAGATAAGCACTCACAGCACTATCAACCCCGCCGCTAATTCCTAACAAAACCCTCATTAAATTCCTTCATAAAAAATGTATCGCAATCTATATGAGAAAAAGCATTTTCAATTCGCTGAAATAGTTTTGGCTCTTCTTTTTCAAGATTTTCTAAAAAATTTTTAACTTTTTCTCTTGCATAGGGCTGCTTAACACCTTCCGAATTTTTATAAGCAAGACAGCTTTCTTCTCCGTTTATTATTGGGAAATTATTCTTCTTTGCCATATACTCAATCCATTTTTCCCTAACTTTAATAAGAGGTCTAATAACTTCAATTCCATTATATGCTTTATATTTTGGCGGCATACTTCTCATTATTCCGTTATAAAAAAGCCCCATAAAAAATGTCTCAACCGCATCATCAAAATGATGACCAAGGGCTAATTTATTATATCCGAGATCCAAAGCCTTTGTATAAATAGCCCCTCTTCTCATCCTTGCGCAAAAACTGCAAGGACTGCTTCCGGGACGCTTTTTTTCTTCTAAAATTTCAAGTATGGGGGTTTTATACCAAATAAATTCTATATTAAATTTCTCACAGTGTTTTTTTAAAGGAGAATAATCAATCCCACTGCCCGCATCAATCGTAATAGCGGCCAAATCAAAAGAAAAAGGCGCAATAAGCTGCATTCTTTTTAGGACATGTAAAAGAACAAAACTATCCTTCCCCCCGCTAAATCCAACAAGAACTCTGTCTTTGGGTTCAATAAGTTTAAATTCACCTTGAACCCTTCCTGTAAATTTGGTAATTTTTTTTGAAAACCATATATCCTTAATAGGATTTAATTTTTTGTCCATTAATATTTATATTTCCTTTATTTATTACAATTTTTATAACAGCTTTGTTGTTTTCTATTTTTGCCATTTGTTTTATAGGTTTGAAAAAATTACCGGCTATATTAATAAATTCGGGAGAAGTTTCAAATGTAACGTTTAAATCCAAAAAATCAATTTTTTTGCTGTTTATCTGATTTAAATTAGCATTTTTTATACTGAAAGTCGATTTTAGATTTACAAATCCCAAATTTTGCATAAAGAAAATATTTTTGATATTCAAATCGAATTTTCCTTTAAATCCTTTTTCAAGCAATTCATCAATATCTTTTTTTGTATATTTTTTATTTTTAATTTTTTCGTATATATTTTTGTCAATACCATTTAATTTAAAATCGGAACTGAGATTATTTAATTTGAAAATATTATTAACATTTATCTTATCAAGATTTGTATTGGAATCGATATTAACCGTATCATTTGAAAATTTTAAAGATGATTTCGAATTGAAATTTACAATTTGAGCCTTTAATTTCGGATTTGAAAAATCAGCATTAAAATGAAGCTGTTGAAGTTTTAAATTATTAGTATCTTGCAAAAAAGTTTTAATATTATAAATTTTTAAACGATTCAAAGTATTCTTAAATTCAATTAGACCATTTTCATTTTTCAATGTTTTGGTTTTTTCGTCATAAACACCATTAAAATTTTGCCAGCTTAATGTCATATCGGCTTTTGGCATATCTATTTTGTTATTAAAAATTTTATATTTATAAACCTTAAAATCAGGAGTTATTACCAAAATTTTAATTTTATCTTTTATAAAAGGAATGGTTTTGTTGTTTTTTAAAACAATCTTTTTTAAAACATTCAAAAATTCCACATTGGTAATAGGGAGATTTTTAAATTTTATATCAGTTTGAAATTCTATATATTTTATTTCATTTTGATCAATTGCACTTCCGGGCACTATAACATCGAAAACTCTCTGCGTTGTTAAATAAGAACTGTTGTTTTTAATCTCTTTTATTTTAATTCCGTTTTGTTGAGAAAACCTTAAAAGCATCGAATCAAATTTTGAATTCATTAATTTTTCAAAAATCAAAGGAGTTAAGATAATCAGAACAATAAAAGTCAAAAACATTACAATCAATTTATTTTTCATTTAAATCCTTTTTCATTTAATTATTGGTGTATTGGTGTATTTGTATATTGGAAATTTTTCACTTTTCATTTTCCATTTGTCTAAGCATCTCTATCAAAAATTTAGCGCTAACTTCACTGCTTTTTTCCAAAAATTCATCAAAATCAACACCGGCACCCTCTTGTGCAGTATCGCTTATAGCCCTTAACATAAAAAACGGCACATCAAGCGTCCATGTAACGCACCCGACAGCTCCACCCTCCATTTCTATGGCACTGGCTTTGAAAGTTTTTGCTATCCACTCTTTTTTTTCTTTGTTGTGAATAAATTGATCTCCGCTTGCTATAATACCCTCTTTTAATTTAATACCAAGCTTTTTAGCCACTGTTTTAGCCAAATCGTTTAAGTGTTTATCGCATTCGAAAAAAATTTTCGATTCGGGAATAAACCCAGGTTCATATCCAAATACCGTCAAATCGACATCATGCTGAGTGGTTTTCGTAGCTATTATCAAATCCCCTATTTTCAAATCCTTTTCAATTGCCCCCGCAACCCCGCTAAAAAGTATTTTTTGAGCTTTAAATTTTTCTATTAAAATACTTGCGGTGGTTGAAGCATTTACTTTTCCAATTTTACTATATGCCAAAACCAAATCTAACTTTCCAAATTGAGCCATATAATAATTATTTTTTGCATATTCAATTACATTCTTAATTTCCACTTTTTCTAATATCGGTTCAAGCTCTTCTCTCATAGCACACATAATCCCTATCATTCGTATCCTTTAATTTCAATATATGTTTCATTAGAAATATAAAATTTATCTAATAACTAATATACCAATATACTTCTTCCTTTTAATTTTCTTTTCTTAAAAAATATTTCTGCGTTAAAGTCAAGTGATGATTAAGTTCACATTCTATCATTTCTTCTTCAAAATAATCGGCTTCTTTTTCTATTTCGCCTTTCGGATTGATTATTTTGCTTTTCCCCCAAAATCCAAGGCCATCTTCAAATCCTACCCTATTGCAAAAAAGCACATATCCTCCGCTTAAAATCGCCATATTTTTTAAAACAGCTTCCCACTGCTCTTCTATTAACAACTTAGCCTCTTTAAACTCTCTTGCGGGAGAAGCAGAAATTACGATTATCAAATCAGGTTTTTCACGCGAGATAAATTCAATTGTTCTTCCGCTGAAAACATCTTCACAAATAAGCATAGTTGTTTTTCCGAATTTCGTATTAAAAACACTAAAATTGTTGCCTTTAAAGAAAAATCTTCCTTCTTCAAACACTCCATATGTAGGAAGATACACTTTTTTATGAATATAAATTTCTTCTCCTAAATAAATTGCCGAATTATAAATTTTCCCATCTAATTTTATAGCCGCTCCCACAATAACATCTTTATCAAAATTCAAATTTTTAAAATAATCAATATTAAAAGCATCTTCAAGCAGGGCGTCTTTTATTTTATATCCGTTCATACTAAGCTCGGGAAAAACAATCAAATCGGCATCGGTTTTTTTTATAAATTCTTTATGTTTTTCCAAATTATCAGGGCTTAATTTCGGTCTTATTTGAGCAAGAGCTATTTTCATATGTTTATAACCTTTTGAAAACTTGCCATATCGGTTATCGGATAAGTTTTTTTCTTAGTAACTTTTCTGTTTATTCCCATCAATACTTTTCCGCCAAATTCTACAAAATAATCAACCTCATCTTCATAATTTTTGATTGAGTATTTATAAAGCACCGGTTTTGTAAGCTGCACCGGCAAAATTTCAAGAGCCTCTTTTTTAGTTGTATATTTTTTAGCCGTTACATTGCTAACAACCGGAGCAAATTCATCTTTTAAATATTCATCTAAAAGTTCTCTAAGTGGCTCTACCGCCACTTCAAGCAGCGGTGAATGACTAGCTACACTCATATTAAGAAGCATTACCCTTTTTGCCCCTGCACTTTTTAAAATATCTTCCATTTTTTCTAAATCGCTTCTAATTCCAGATAATACAATTTGCCCGTCGCTATTGTAATTCGCAGGATAAACTCTTAAATTGCTTTCATTACACAAATTTTCAATCAACTCATCAGCCAAACCTAAAACAACCATCATAGACCCGGCCTCTTTTTCAAAAGCCTTGTTCATTAGCTTTCCTCTTTCGTGAACCAATTTAACCGCATCTCCTAAATTAAGTCCCCCGGCACTGACCAAAGCGCTAAATTCACCAAGAGAATGCCCTAAATTAAAAGCTATCTTTTTATCGTTGTTTTCATCAAAAATTCTTTTTGCAACTGCGCTATATAAAAGAATTGCTGGTTGAGTATATTCAGTTTTGTTAAGGTCTTCATTTTCTTCAAATAAAAGTCTTTTAAAATCAACCCCAATCGCATCACTTGCCTCTTCAAACATTTCACGTGCCAATGAAAAATTGTCAAAAAAATCCTTACCCATTCCTATAAATTGAGACCCTTGACCCGGAAATAACGCACCGATTTTCATAAAAATCCTTTTTTACAAAATTATATCAAAATTATAAATTTTCAATTCCCCATGCTATTTGCCCAAGAGATATTCCTCCGTCATTAATCGGGGTTTTTTGATTGAAATAGATTTTTTTATTGATATTATTCAAAATTATTTTCATTAATGTCTTATTCTGAAACACTCCCCCGCTTAAAATCACAGGTAAATCAAATTTTTTGGAAATGGAAATTACAATACCCGCCAAAGTATTTAAAAACACACTTGAAATAAGCTCCAAATTTCCTCTGTTTTTTGCCACAAATTTTATAAGCTCGCTTATATCAATCTCTTTCTTATCAATTTTCCATAACTTTTTACTTTTCACTTTTAACTTTTCATTATAAAAGGATTCTATCCTCATCCCCGAATATCCCTCATACTCGTTTTTCTCAATAAATCCACCAAGATATGCCACAATATCAAAGATTCTTCCTGTTGAAGAGGTTTTTAGAAAATTTTTATCATTTAAATTTTTAATAAGGTTATACTCTTTATAATTTTTTGCAAGATTTTCATCTATGTTTTTGAGTAAATTTACAGCCGTAAGCGAAGGGTTCTTAATAGCCTTTTCGCCTCCGACAAGCGGAAAATATTTAAAATGATAAAGCCTTTTAAATTCTTTAATATTTGCAATAAAAACCTCTCCTCCCCAAATCTGCTTATCTTCTCCATATCCTGTCCCGTCAAACGAAAAAGCAAGAAAATCGCCTTTTAATCCATATTCGAACATTGCTGAAAGGATATGAGCATAATGGTGCTGAATTTGATAAAAAGGAAGATTTTGTTCATTAGCCCATTTTGTAGATTCGTAAAAAGGATGTTTATCTCCAATAATAACATCAGGCTCAAACGAATAAAGCCTTTTAAATGTTTTAATAGTCCTTTCAAAATACTCAACCGCATCAATTGTAAGTAAATCCCCTATATGCGGAGATAATATCACTTTATTTTCAAACGCCAAAGAAACGGTGTTTTTCTGATTCGCCCCCACAGCTAAAATATTCGGCTTTATTTTTTTATTTATACTAAAACTTTTCGGAGCGTATCCACGCGAAAGTCTATATGTCAAAATTTTATTATCTATACATGTCTTTACGCTGTCATCACATGCATTTATGATATCCCTATTATAATCCAATACAAAATCCATAACATTTCCGAGTTTTTTATTTAATTCCTCAAAACTTCGTATAATCGGCTCATTTGATATGTTGGCACTGGTTGCAATAATAGGAAAATCAATAAATTTGAACAAAAGATAATGCACGGGAGTATAAGGTAAAAACACTCCATATCTGTCTATATTATCTGCAATACCTTTTAATTCTGTTTTTTTAGCAACTATTACAATAGGTCTCTCTTTTGAAGTTATAAGTTGTTTTTCATATACATTTATTTTGCAATATTTTTCTATTTGTTTTATATTTTTAAACATCATTGCAAAGGGTTTATAAGGTCTGTTTTTCCTCTCTCTTAACATCATAACCGCTTTTTCGTTTGTAGCATCGCATACAAGATGAAACCCGCCAAGACCTTTAATAGCCCCGATTTTCCCTTCTTTTAAAAACTCAGCAACTTTACTAAAAATACGCTCAACCTCCTCTCTTCCCTCTCTAAATTCTTTCCACTCTTCTTTTTCCCTTTTCCATTTTAAATTTAAAATCGGTCCGCATTCATAACAGCTAATCGGCTGTGCGTGATATCTTCTATCAAGAGGATCTGTATATTCTTTTTCACATTTTTCACACATTTTGAATTTTTTCATAGATGTATTTTTTCTGTCATAAGGAATATTTTCAATAATAGTATATCTGGGTCCGCAGTTTGTGCAGTTTATAAAAGGATAAAGATATCTTCTGTCGTTTTTGTCAAACATTTCTCTAAGACAATCTTCGCATATGCTCATATCCGGAGAAATGAACGTGGTTTTGAGAGTTGATTTGGAATGTTTTATTTCAAATGTCTTGTAGTATTTAGGAGACAAATATTCAATATTTAATATATCTATTTTAGCAAGAGGAGGCAGATTTGCATAGATGGCTTTTACAAAAGCATCAATATCATCACCTTCAATATCAATTTCAACCCCCTTACCATTATTTAATACGAAACCTTTATAATCAAATTGTTTGGCAAGCTTATAAATAAACGGTCTGAAACCAACGCCTTGAACTATTCCTTCTATATAAATTTTCGCTCGCAAAATAAAGCCTTTTTGCGAAATTATACAAAGATTTTCTAAAAAAGGAGAAAAAATGAAAAAGCTCTTAGCATTAAAATTATAAATAAACTCAATTAAAATAAAATTAAGAATGTAAAAACTTTGTTAAATTTTTTTAAATTTAATATAAAACTAATTAACTATGTCATTAACTTGAATTTTGAATTTATTAAACCTCAATTCCGCTTCTTTTAAATAATAGAAAAAATTTTCTTCATTAATACCTTTGAATTTGGTAATAAACTTTTCAAAATATTCCCAAAATTTTATAATTTTTTCTTTCTTTTTAATATTTATAATTCTATTTTGATTAAAAATTTTTTTTATTTCTTCTATATCCAAAGTATCATAATTTTTCATAGAACTAAGCAAGATATTATAAATTTTCCCTCCGTAATCAATCGTTAAAAAATTTTGTGCCGTATAAATAGAATTAATATCTCCTTTTTTTGTTTTAGGAACATACAAATATTCTTCAAATTCTTTAATATCTTGTTTTATCAAAAACTTCCTTTCACATATGCTTGCTGCGACTTTTCTTATATGTTTTATCTCTTTTACAACACTCGCATAAGAAATGCCATATTTTTTTGAAATTTGATTAGGAGTTAATTCATCAATAAAACCTTTTAATATTTTGGCTTTTCTTTCGATTTTTTTTGGAGAAAATTTTCTTTTACATTTTGCACATTTAAAATTTCCATCTTTGAGTTTATACAGAATATAATGTCCACAATATATACAGCTCATTTTTATTCCTTTTAAGCCAATTTTAAGAAGAATGAATTATAATTCATTGAAACTTTTTAGAAAATTCCTTCTCCTTTTTTAATTTCTGTCCTAAAATTATACAAGAAAAATTTATTTTTAAGTTACTTTTAAGTTTATGAGTTATAATTCATCGTAAAAAAAATAAAAAAGGAGCGAAAATGCATATTCCTGACGGATACCTCTCACCTACCACCGTAGCAGTAGGTTATGCCGTAATGATTCCTCTGTGGGCATACGGTTTTAAAAAACTAAAAGAAAAACTGGATGAAAAAACGCTTCCTCTTTTAGGAACGCTAAGCGCACTAAGTTTTCTTATTATGATGTTTAATGTCCCTGTTCCGGGTGGTACATCGGGGCATGCAATAGGAACAGCCCTGATTGCAATGATGTTTGATCCTTGGACCGCTTTTATTTCCGTATCGTTTGTTCTACTAATCCAAGCGGTTGTATTTGGAGACGGCGGAATTTCGACATGGGCTATAAATTCGTTTGATATGGCTTTTGTTGCTGCATTTGTAGGATATTATACATTTAAATACCTCAAAAACAAAACAAAATTTGCACCATTTATCGCTGGATGGTTTTCTATTAGTGTAGCAGCTTTATGCGATTCTATATTTTTAGGAATTCAACCTATTTTTTGGCATGATGCAGCAGGACATCCTTTATATTTTCCATTTGGATTAAGCGTATCTGTCCCTGCAATGTTACTGGCTCATATGGGTGTTTTCGGTATAGTTGAAGGAGTGTTTACACAAATAGTATATACATTTCTTCAAAAAAGAGCTGAGAAAAAAGCACAACAGGAGGTAGCGGCATGAGTAAAAAAATGAAAGTGGCTTTGGCAGTTTTAGTTATAATGATAGTATCTGTTCCGGTAGGTCTTTTAACAAGTGCACCGGCGTTTGGAGAATGGGATCCCGATTATTATCTTAAAAAGTTGGGATTTGTTCCAAAAGGGATGCAACATTTTCCTCAATTGCAACATCCCTTATTGCCGGATTATTCACTCCCGGGAGCAAATGACGTGTTAGGATATTACATAAGTGCGATAGTCGGAGTAATATTAGTTTTCGCAATTTGGTTTATTATAGGAAAAATAATTGCAAAAAAACACTCTGCTAATAGCTAGAATATTTTTCATTCTGGCTTTTTTTACTTTGTTAAGTTTGAAAAATTGTATTTATCTAATCATAGCATTATGTATCCTCTGGATAATAAGTTATAAAAAATGCATTTTTTTAACAAAAAGAGTAATTAAATCCATAATTATTTTTAATTTAGGAGTTACTCTTGGATATATTTTAATGGCAGCGTTTAAACATATTAGTCCTTGGAATTATGTTATTTATATTAATTTAAAAGTTTTTGTTCTGACCTATTTCGTTTTTTGGTTTTTTGCAACGGTTTCACCGGTGCAATTTATGGCATTTTCAAAAGATTTAGGATATTTAACGACTATTACACTCTCACAAATATTTTCATACAAAAAAACTTTTGAAGATTTTAAACTTGCTTTTAAATCGAGAGTTTTGAAACTTAAAGATAAAAATCCTAAATTTATTACAAGAACCTTTGAATTTTTCCTCACAAAAGCTTTAAATGACGCAAATGAAAGAACCCTTGCTATGAAAGCAAGGGGATTTTTTAAAAATTAAAAAATTGAAAATGGAAAGTATAAAGATGGAAAATTTAATTGAAATAAAAAATTTAAATTACAAATATGAAAACGCTTTTGCTTTGGAAAATATCGGTTTTGAAATAAAACCAAACGAAAAAGTGGCACTGCTTGGCAGTAACGGAAGCGGCAAATCCACACTTTTAAGAATTTTAGCTGCTTTGTATTTTCCTTCAAAAGGGGAATATCTTTTTAAAAATAAAAAAGTTACAAAAAAAACGGCTAAAAATTTAAGAAAAAAAATTGGCATTCTTTTTCAAAATCCAGATTCAATGATTTTTAACCCCACCGTTTATGATGAAATAGCGTTTTCTTTAAAAGAATTTGATTTTGAAAATATTGATGAAAAAGTTGAAAAAGTAGCGGAAATTTTCGATATTAAAAAATTTCTCAAAAAATCTCCCATTAATTTAAGCGGCGGTGAAAAACAAAAGGTTATGCTTGCTAGTATTTTAGCTTACGAACCGGATGTTTTACTTTTGGATGAGCCTACCACGGCAATGGATCCCAAAACAACCGGCTGGTTTATAGACTTTTTACTTGAACTTAATAAAACGGTTATTTTAGCCACACATGATTTAGCTGTCGCATATGAAACATGCGAAAGAGCAATTGTCCTGGATGAAAACCATACAAAAATTTATGACGGAGAGATCGAAGAGCTAATGAAAAATATCGACATACTAATAAAAGCAAATCTAATTCATAAACACAAACATAAACATAAAATGTTTATTCATTCACATTATCACACACATTTTTGATATAATAATCAATCTAATAAAAAGGAGTAAATATGTGCACGGATTGCGGATGTTCAACAGGACATAATCATGAACATAATCACAAAGAAACGATTAATGAAGATATTAAAAATAATCCTCAGTTAAATCATAAAGTAAAAATTATAGAAAAAATACTTAGCAAAAACAATCAAATGGCCGATGAAATAAGAGCTGAATTTGATAAGCATAAAATTACATGCTTTAATATGATGAGCTCTCCCGGAAGCGGTAAAACTACTACACTTGAAAACTTAGCGGATAAACTTCCTTACAAATTTGCGGTTATTGAAGGTGATCTTGAAACAAGCAAAGATGCCGAAAGAATTAGAAACAAAGGAATTTGGTCTTTTCAGCTTCAAACGGGAAGAGCATGCCATTTGGATGCGGGAATGGTCAAACACGCTTTGCCTGAATTTCCTTTTGAAAATACTGAAATAGCCTTTATAGAAAACGTGGGAAATCTTGTATGCCCTGCAAGCTACGATGTAGGAGCTCATTATAATATGGTATTCGTTTCGGTCCCAGAAGGAGACGATAAAATTGAAAAATATCCGGTAATGTTTAGAAAAGCGGATATTGTAATTATTACAAAAGCGGATATGATAGACTTTTTTGATTTTAATATCGATTATGCAAAAGAAACCGCAAACAAGCTAAAACCCGGCGTTCCAGTGGTATTGCTCAATAACAAAACAGGCGAAGGACTTGATGAAATAATTAATTGGATCGATGCAAAAAGAAAAGAGCATTTAAAAACACTTTCTTAATTCTTCCCTTTTCATTTTTAAAATCTATTTTTTTTGATATAATCATAAATTATATTAATAAAGGAGCATATATGTGTTTAGCAATACCGAGTAAGGTTTTAAATGTTGATGAAAACAATATAGCCGAAGTTGATACTTTGGGAGTTAAAAGAAAAGTAAGTTTGGATTTGATACAAGAGGAAATTAAACCGGGAGATTATGTTTTAATACACGTAGGCTATGCCATGAGTAAAATAGATGAAAAATATGCTCTTGAAAGTATAGAAGTTTACAAACAATTAGCTCAGGCCGCAATGGAAGATGAAAATCCGATTGCTCCGGAAGATCTGGTGAATGAAGAGGGACCGCTTTTGTATAAACCAGAAAATAAATAATTTTTTATTATTTTTAGATTTCAAGTAAAATAAAACGGAGAAATAAAATGAAAAATGAAGAATTGAGCCTGAAAGATTTATATTTCAAATTCAGAGACCCCGAAACCATAAAAGCCTTGGCAAAAGAGATAAAAAAAGAAGCAAAAAAGCTAAAAGAGCCTATGAGAGTTATGGAAATATGCGGAGGGCATACACATACCATTATGAAATACGGCATTAAACAATTATTACCTGAAAATATCGTTTTTATACACGGTCCAGGATGCCCGGTATGCGTTATGCCAAAAGAGAGAATTGATCATGCGATAACTCTCGCAAATCAGGAAAACATAATACTTGCTACACTTGGAGATATGATAAGAGTTCCGGGAAGCAAATCGTCTTTGGCAAAAGAGAGAGCCAAAGGAGCCGATATCAGACCTCTTCATTCAACCCTTGATGTTTTGCAAATAGCAAAAGATAATCCGGATAAAAAGGTAGTGTTTTTTGCAATCGGATTTGAAACCACAACACCGATGACAGCAGCATTAATGAAAAGAGCTTTTAGCGAAGGTATTAAAAACATTTATTATCACATAAATCATGTATTGGTTCCGCCTCCTATGAGGGCGATTATGGACGGAGGAGAAGCCAAAATAAACGCATTTATAGGACCAAGCCATGTTAGTGTTATAATCGGTGCAAAATCCTATGAATTTTTGGTTAATGATTATAAAACTCCCGTTGTAGTAGCAGGATTTGAACCTGTGGATGTAATGGAGAGTATTTTAATGCTTGTTAGACAAAAAATAAAAAACGAGCCAAAAGTTGAAATTCAATATAAAAGAGCTACAACTTACGAAGGAAATATTTTGGCTCAAAAAATGATAGACGAATTTATGGAAGTTAGGGACACTTTCAGATGGAGAGGGCTTGGAGACATACCTAAATCCGCTTTGAAATTAAAAGACGAATACGCCGAGTTTGATGCGGAAAAAATTTATGCAGATGTATTACCTGATAAACCGATTGACGATCACAAATTATGCATATGCGGAAAAATTCTAAAAGGACTTGCAAATCCAACAGACTGTCCGGTGTTTGCAACGGCATGCACTCCTTCCAGTCCTCTTGGAAGTTGTATGGTAAGCGATGAAGGCGCTTGCAATGCTTATTACAGATATGGGAGATAAAAATGACAAAAATGATTGATTACAAAAAAATTTTAAAAAAAAATACTGCTTTACAAAAAAAAGCACTTGAAAAAATGTTCGAACTATTAAAAACCCATAATATTGAAAAAAAGTTTAAAATTTCAAAAGAAGAATTAATTATGCAAGGCAAAAATTGAAAAAAGATTTATTTTTAGATAGCTCGATTATTATAGAATTTTTTAAACACAATCAAGAAGCAATAAAAATTTTTGAATTTATTCTTCAAAATATAGAAATTTTTAGAATTAATATCAATGCTATTGTATGGAGTGAAATAGTTTACCAATTAATTATAAAAAGAAAATTTCCCAAAAATGAAATATTTGAAATTTTAAACAGTTTTAGAAAACTTGAAATAAACTCACAAATCATTGAACTAGCTGAAAATTTAATAGGAGAATTATATTCAAATGACGCATTAAATTTTGCAACGGCTTATTATTTTAAAATAGATTTTTTTATCACTCTTGATAACGATTTTAAATCAAATGAAGATATTAAAGTTATACATTCTTTAAAAGAATTAAAGGAGACAATATGAAAATTACACTTGCTTACGGGGGCGGCGGGGAAGAGACACAAAAACTGATAAAAGATCTGTTTTATAAAAATTTCTCCAATGAAATACTTGAAAGTGCGGAAGATGCAGCCGTTTTGGAATTAAAGGGAAAAACGGCTTATACAACCGATTCTTTTACGATTTCCCCTATTTTTTTTAACGGCGGAAATATTGGAAAATTAAGTATTGCAGGAACCTGTAACGATCTTGCAATGATGGGGGCCAAGCCAAAATATTTAAGTGTTGGTTTTATGATAGAAGAAGGTTTTGAATTTTCTGATTTAGAAAAAATAGTTAAATCAATGGCGAATGAACTTAAAAAAATAAATGCAAAAATAGTATGCGGAGACACAAAAGTTGTGCCTGCTGGAAGCGTGGATAAAATATTTATAAATACCAGCGGTATAGGAGAAATCAAACAGGATAACATAAGCGCACATAATCTAAATAAAGGCGATGCGATTCTTGTCAGCCGTGATATCGGAAGACACGGAACGGTTGTAATGGCACACAGATACGGCGTTGAAAGCGATATTGAAACGGATTGTAAATTATTATGGGATGAGGTTAAAGCTTTAATTGATGCCGGTATTAACATAAAAGCCTTGCGTGATGCAACAAGAGGCGGAATTAGTGCGGTTTTAAATGAATGGAGTGAAGCGAGCAACGTAGGCATAGAAATTGAAGAAGACAAAATCCCTATAAGCGATGAGGTTATCGGACTTTGCGAAATATTCGGATTTGAACCTATGGATTTGGCAAATGAAGGAACATTTATACTCGCCGTAGAAGATAAAGAAAAAGAAAAAGCTCTTGAAATATTAAAAAAATTCAACAAAAACGCTTCTATTATAGGAAAAGTAACCGAAGGTGAGAAGGTTGTGTTAAAATCACCTTGGGGAAGCAAGAGATATATTGAACTTCCAAAAGGCGAACTTTTACCAAGAATTTGTTAAGGAGTAATATGCAAAAACAAAAAGAAATAGTCTTAATGTTTGATTCGATTGCCAGAAGTTATGATCTTGTAAATAGAATTTTAAGCTTCGGAATCGATAAAAAATGGAGAAAAGAAGCCATAAAAGAATCTTTTAGTTTTATTGACAAAGAAAAAATTAAAATACTTGATGTTGCTTGCGGAACAGGCGATATGATAAAAAACTGGATTAAATTTTCAAATACATTTAATAAAAAAATTGAGGTAAAAGGACTTGATCCAAGCAGGGAAATGCTAAGTATTGCAAAAGAAAAACTCCCTGATATAGAATTTATTCAAGGATTTGCAACCGAAATTCCGTTTGAAAATGAAACTTACGATATTATAAGTATATCTTTTGGTATCAGAAACGTGCTTGAAACACAAAAAGCAATAGATGAATTTTTCAGAATATTAACACCTAAGGGTATTTTACTTATATTGGAATTTACCAAAACAGACAAAAAAAACAGACTTAGAAATTGTGTTGATTTTTATACGGAAAAATTTTCTCCTGTTATTGGCGGTATTTTAAGCAAAAACAAAAACGCTTATAAATATCTACCTAATTCCATACAAAATTTCTATACCAAAGATGAATTATGCGATATGATGGAAAATAGCGGTTTTGAAATAAAAAAAGTAAAAAATTTTAATTTCGGACAGGTAAGTATGTTGATAGCTCAAAAGCTATAACCTATCTCTTTGTCTATTTTTCCTCTTTTCCGATTTTTTCATTAATTACGGCATTTCCGTAAGCTTCTACTGCACCGCTTATTTGAAGTGCTTTTGGAGTGAAAACAGGATAATTTTTTTCAATATATGAATATATTTTATTTAAAAATTGCCCTTTGAATATATCGCCGACAATTATTGCACCGTTTAAATCGGTATCTTTATTAAACGATTCGTATTGATTTGATAAAAATTCAGCAAAACTTTCGATAACTCCAAAACTTATTAGATAATCATCCACTCCTGCCAAATTAAAACTCATTACCGTTCTTATTGCCCATAAAGGATTTAAATTGTTTTTATCCATTTTATAATCAATTCTCGGTCCTTTTTTCGTCATAGCTTCATTTGAATACGTTATGATTTTTTCAAATCCCTCATCAATATTATCGCCCAAATTCAATAGTATTCCAATTAGCCCCCAAAGATAGTAAATTCCTTTTTTATCGGATGATAAATCGGATTTTAATGCATGCTCGAAAAGTTCGGGCCTTTTTTCTTTGAAATTATTAATAAGTTTTTTTCCCGTTTCATTCATTACGGCTATTTGAGCAAATATTTCTTCAAAGTTTCTAAATGAAAATTTAAAATCTATATATTCAACAAGTCCGAATTTTGGAGAATTAATTAAAATTTTGTTTTCGTTTTCATAAAAACAAAATCCCATAATATTTTTATCTTCCAATTCCCATTGATTTAATACACCATAAAAACCAGCAAAAGTTGCTTTGGCTTCTTTTGAGTTGATTTCACCCAAATTTTCAATCAAATCCAAAACCCCCTCTTTGTATCCGTATTGTCTATATCTGCCTTCACTTTTCAGTTTTTTCTCAAATGCTGGTATTATTCCCCTATTTCCTTTTTCAATCAAAATATCTTTATTTTTTGAATCGGTAACCACAGCCGTTAAAGGCTCCTCTTTTTTTACTTCAAAATATAAATCTTTTGGATTATCAGTTTTTTTAAATCCCAATAAATGAAAATTACAAACTTCAAACAAAAGTTCTGTTACCATACAATCGGGTAATTTTACTTTAAAAGCTGGTATACTTAAACCGAACTCTTTTTTAAATTCAAGATTTGTTTTTAATGTCAAAAACGGTTTTTCAATGCTAGCAAGCGCTTTTGCATCTCCTTCAAAAGATAAAAAATATTTAGCAATTGCCGCCAAATCTTTTGCAATCAAAAATTCTGCATCTTCAAGATTTTTGCTAATTTCATAAGCACCGTTCATTGTTTGAATAAAAACATTTTCATTCTCTAACTTTTTAGCTAAATTTTCAAAAAATTTTTTTCTATCTTCTTTTTTATTAAAATCTAATTCCATATTTTCAATTTTCAATTCTCCATTTGTTTTATATCCGCATACTTCACAATGATGGAAAATATCAAAATAATATTCACTATTTTTATTTTTCACTTCTCTCAAACATTTAGGACACGGAGGCAAAGAAATATCTGGAAATTTTTTATCCAAATCGTCAATAAATTCTTCCGTAACTTCCGCATTTAAGGATTTTAAAAAAAGACTAAGAGGAAGTTCATTCGATAATTTTCTTGAAAAATTTTCCAATTTTTCTTCGTTTCCATCAATATAAACATATATATTTTCTAAATCCCTGCTTAAACCAAGTTTAAGTCCTTCTTCTTTTGCAACTCTAATTAAAATTTTTTCTATTACACCGTTTTTAGCAACCGTATTAAATATAAATTTTAAAATCATTTGCTCTCCTTTATTTCGCATCCTCTTAAACTTTCAA
>JALVTJ010000006.1:11466-13167 GCA_027036005.1 Nautiliaceae bacterium | reverse complement strand
AATACCGCATTAAATATAGCCATATAAATATGAATAAATACAACTATTGCAATACACCACATAAAAATATGATGCCAAAGTCTGACATATGCTAATCCTCCGCAAATACTTTCTACCCATTTTGCAAAAGGATATAATGCTCCGCCTAAACCTTGATGATACACTTCTGCATATAAAGCAAGCCCGGTAATAATAATTCCGTAAAAGAAAATGTAAAGCGCAAAATATGCCCAAAATTGCAATGGATTATAAACACCTTTCGTATGAGGATGTTTTGAAACCCATAAATAATATCCGACTTGTTGCAAAGCCACTTTAATATTAAACGCATCTTTTATAGACGCTCTTTCGTATTTACCTTCTCTTAAAAAGAAAAAGAAAAACGTTTTATATAAAACCGCACCTGTTAAAGCAAATCCGAAAATGATATGCCATTCTCTAATATAAGCTTGAAGAAACCTTGTAGGTGTCGGTGAAATAGTTCCGTAAGTTATATACGGATTCGCAATATAAAAACCAGTTGCTATAAGAGCAAAAATTGAAATGGCTCTTATCCAGTGTTGCCATCTGTAACCGGCGGAAAATTCTATTCCGCCTAAATAATTTCCCATTACTTTTAAAAATTTCATTGCTGCCTCCTTAGCATGCACCATAAAGTGGATCTACTTTAAACTCACCTAATTTTTTACCTTTAACATCCATTACATGAACTGCACATGCAATACATGGGTCATATGAATGAATATTTCTGATAACTTCAAGAGGTTTAGATGGATCTGCTAATTTCATACCAATTAAGTTTGCTTCATAAGCACCTTTTTTACCGTTACCGTCTATTGGACCGGCATTCCATGTTGAAGGAACAACTGCTTGCCAATTTTCAATAACACCGTCTTTGATTCTACACCAGTGACTTAACATTCCTCTTGGAACATCACCGATATATCTTCCTTTATATTCTTTATTCGGATCAATTTCATAAGGAGCTACTGTGCTTTGATCTACTTTTAGATTTTCAACCAAATTATTAAATGCTTCAAGTCCAAAATCAGCAATTGTTTTTGTTTGAAGCATTCTTGCTGCGGTTCTACCAAGAGTTGTAAACAGTGCACTTGCAGGAAGTCCTGTTTGAGCTAAAAATCCATCAACAACTTTTCTAACTTTTTCGTTTCCTTTTGCATAATTAACCGCCATACAAGCAAGAGGACCAACTTCCATAGGCTCTTCGTTATATCTCGGTGATTTAACCCAAGAATATTTTCCATTCGGATTAACAACTTTACAATTAACAATTTGACCTTCGCCATTAACGCTTGTTCCGTCAACATAACCTGTATAATTAGGAATTGTTTTTCCGTTATAAGGTTGGAGAAATCCGGTATCTTGATACCAAGAGTGAGTAACGTCTTCTGCAATTTTGCTTTCGTCAATTTCGTAAAATTTACTTAAATCATGATTTTTAATATATCCGCAAGCATCGAATAACCAACTATTAGCACCCGTTTGCATTGTTTTGTATGTTAAATAATTACCCAAATTATTCGGTTGAACAACACTCGGCTCTTTTCCAAAAGCCGCAGCAGCCATAACTATGTCT
Organism: Nautiliaceae bacterium; assembly: GCA_027036005.1. Taxonomy (GTDB): domain Bacteria; phylum Campylobacterota; class Campylobacteria; order Campylobacterales; family Nautiliaceae; genus JALTBU01. Next base: position 11,570 of record JALVTJ010000006.1, on the reverse strand, counting down.
GCATAATAAGCTCTGTTTGTATAATCGGCCATTTCTTTGAATTTAGTCAAATATTCAGCTAATCTTGCAGGATCTTGCAAATCCATAATACAAGTAACACCACC
>JALVTJ010000006.1:6679-11366 GCA_027036005.1 Nautiliaceae bacterium | reverse complement strand
GAATATGCATCTTTAATAACATTATTTTCATCTATAACTACTTCTACCCTTAAATGTCCTTCTATCCTTGTTATCGGATCTATTACTACTCTTTTTGCCATCTATCACTCCTTAGGATTTTTAATTGCACTTATTGCCGCGTGCGCAACTATTGCCACGCCGGCCAATACTAAAATAGTTATACCGACTTTATCTGCGGTAGCGTCTGCTGAAATTGATGAAAATTTATGATTTGCGAGAGGTTCTTCGTATGGTGCCATAGAATCCCAAAAATCAGGTTCGCTACAACCGATACAACCATGCCCAGCTTGAACTGGCCAAGATGTATGTTGATTAAATCTTTCTCTTGAACAGTTATTAAATGTATAAGGACCTTTACATCCTTTTTTATATAAACAAAAACCATTCATTGCTTCTTCACTACCAAACTCTTCTACAAATTCACCCGCATCAAAATGTCCTCTTCTTTCGCATAAATCGTGAATTCTCATTCCGTAAGCAAATTTAGGTCTGTTGAAATTATCAACTGCCGGAAGTTGACCAAAAAGAATTACATACATAATTGTTCCGACAATATTTTTTGCACTTGGAGGACATCCCGGAACATTCACTACAGGTTTAGATAATACTTCATGAATTCCTTTTGCCCCTGTCGGATTTGGAGCTGCCGCTTGAACACCTCCGAAACTACTACAAGCTCCGACCGCAATTATTACAGAAGCTCCCTCAGCTGTTCTTTTTAATTTAGAAAGTCCCGTTTCAGCTTCTGGGCCGATTGTTAAATAATCTCCTCCATCATTAGTAGGAACACCACCTTCTACACATAAAACATATCTGCCATTAAATTTTTTAAGGGCATTTTCAAAATTTTCTTCGGCTTGCCATCCTGCGGCAGCCATAATCGTATCATGATATTCCAAACTAATATATTTAAATATCAATGTATCGATAGTTGGAGCATCTGTTCTAATTAAACTTTCGCTACAACCCGTGCATTCTGCCAAATGCAACCATACAACCGGTAATCTATTACTAACTTCGGCTGCCTCTGCAACTACCGGCGCAAATGAAGCCGGAAGTCCAAGAGCCACTGCCATAGCACCTGACCATTTTAAAAAATCCCTTCTTGTAAAACCATGCTCTTCCAAAATCTCTGTTACAGATTTACTTCCTATTCCCGGAAGTTTTTTTAGAGCCTCGATTCTTTGTTTTACTTTGTTAATGTCTAACATTTTTGCCCCTTCCGTTTGGATTAATTTAAATCTTTTAATTATAAAACAAATACTCATTCATTGTCAAGATTAAAATGACATTAAATAAGAAATTTTTATTAATGTGACACACAAACAGCACAAATATCAAAACATTTAAATATAGTATCAATATATTTGATATCTTCGTTCATAAGGGCTTTTTGAGCTGGTGAAGGATTTTCCTTCGTCCAAGAAGAAAGATTAAATTGCGTAGGAACAATAATATTATATTTTCTTATAATTTCATTTTTAATTTCTACTTCATGAATCAAAGGACCCCTGGGCGCTTCAATAATCCCCAAGCCTACTCCATCTTTTATTTCAGGTTTTACATATGATTTTTCGTTTAAATCTATTTCTTGCGTTTTTTGTAACAAATATTTCATAATAAAAACAATTTCCATCAATCTTGCAAAAATTCTCGTATAAATACTATCTTCAAATTCATCATATTTTTGTTTTACCAAATTATTTTTTAAATTTCTTGCAAGTGGCCCCACTTCATAAAAAGTATCTTTATAAAAGACATTTTTGCTTTTTGAAGAGTTTTCTTTTTCTTTAATACATTCGGCTTTACTGTTCGATTTAAAATATAAATTCTCTCCCAAAACCAAAAATCTATTTACTCCTTTTCCTATATCTTTGGGTAAATTTTCAAAAAAAAGTTCAAAATCTTTTGAATTTCCGTTTTCATCTATTATCTCTTTTTGAATTTCTTTATATATTTCGTTTAACAAATCTTTAAGTTTTACTATTTCCAAAAAAGTAGGATCACATGTAACGCCACCGGGAACAATATACGAATTATGCGGAAATTGGCCAGCTAATAAAGCAATCGCCTTGGCAATTTTTCTGGTAATTTTCAATGATTTAAATAAAAACTCTTTATTGTTTATTTGAGTTGGAAAAAGTGTTATATAAAACCATTTAATATGATTTTGAACTATTTCAAGTCCTGTTGTAATTTCTCTAAAAATGCGTGCTTTTTTTGTAGGTGTAAATTCAAAAACGTCTTCAAAGGCGAGTGTGGTAGCCAAAAGGTGGGAATGCCCGCATATACCGCAAATTCTGGGATTTATTACACAAGCGTCAAGATAATGCCTGTTTTGTAAATATTTTTCTATTCCTCTATATTGCCAAAATTCGATTTCTACGAAATCTACCGTTTTTTTTCCGTAAATTTTAAGAGTTGCCTCTCCTTCAATTTTTGTTATTATTTTTTTTAGCATTAATAAGCCTTTTGTTTAACCGTTCGTTTTTTAAACTTTTAGCAACCCCGGCAAGCGCAAAATACGCTCTTTTACTAACACCAATTGGAATATTGGCAGGCATTCCCATAAATGTTTGAGTTTTAAAAAGGTTTTCTTTGGGGAATTCTTTTTCAGTGCATCCAAAACATGGCGTTCCTGCCCTTGGTTTAGAACTTACTTCATTCCATAATGTTTTATTGCAGCTACTATGCGTATAAGGTCCCTGACAGCCTTGATAATAAAAAAGACATCCTTCTTTTGTACCGAGCTCCTCGGCATCTACTTTCCATTCGAAATATTCGTTTCTAATACAACCGTCATGTGAAAGATAAGAATAAATTTCAAGAGGTCTATTTTCTTCATCCGTTAATATTTCTTTGCCGCTTATGAGCATTTCTATTACATACGCTATCCATTCGCTATGGGGAGGACATCCCGGAAGATTGATTATTTTTTTTTTATATTCATAAAATCTACCTTTTTTGTTTTTATTAAAAATAAGACCTTCTCCAAAAATTCCCCCATAACTCGAACATGTTCCAAGTGCTAATACTTTTTTTGTTTTAAAAAAAAGCTCACTTATAAGTTCATTAAGCTCAAATCCAAGTCTAATAAAATTTTCCTTTAAAGAGCCTTCCACTATTAACAAATCGCATTCTTGAATTTTAAGCTCTTCCGTATAAATTAAAGGATGGTATAAAAGATTGATTTTATTAAAGAGTTCTCTAAAAGCTATATAATTAAAAAAAGAATGGCTGCATCCGTTACATCCCGCTGCGTCAATCCAAATAATATTAAGCTTTGAGAGCATTGTAAATATTCTCACTTACAGGATTGGTATATTCTTCCAAATCTTTTCCTAAAATTCCTTCCCTATATAAAAAAGTAAGTCCTCCGATATATCCCATAAAAAGCCCGAATGCCGCAAAAAAATCTTGGTTTTTAAGCTCTTTTTTTCTAACGCCTTCCTCAAAAAATATCATAATCTCCGTTACAAATGCACTAACACAAAGCATCCCTTCGCATCCGTTTGAAAAAATTTCTTTGTTTGAGAGATAAACCCTCATAAAATAATCAACTAATTCAGGCTGTTCTTTTGAGGTTTTAAAATAAAGTTCTACTATTTTTTTTATTTTATCCTTACTTGGAATATCCATTTCGTTTATTTCTCTAAGAGCATCCCCGAAAAGTTTGGATGAATATATTAAAAGCTCTTTTGCAAGAGATTCTTTTGATGGAAAATAATTATACATATTCCCGACACTCATTCCCATTTCATTGGCAATATCGGCTATTGTCGTATTGTAAAATCCTCTTTTGGCAAAAAGTTCGAGTGAGCGTTTCATAATTTCGAGTTTTTTTTCTTCTTTACTCATACTTAGCCTTTTTGCATTATTATAATATAATTTCATAATAAAATGAAAGAAAATATTAATTATATATTACAAATTGATAGATATTTTAATAAAAAGGACAAATAATGCACGAATTTTCAATAGTCGATTCACTCTTACACCTTGCAGAAGAACACGCGACAAAAAATAATGCGACAAAAGTTACAAAACTTGAAATAAAAATAGGTGTTTTAAGCGGTGTTGAACCTGATTTACTTAAAACCGCATTTGAAACATTTAAAGAAGGGACAATTTGTGAAAACGCCGAATTCATTATGAAAATACAACCCGTTATTGTCAAATGTAAATCTTGCGGATTTGAAGGAGAGCTAAAAAAGGATGAATATTTTTGTCCCAAATGCAATAGCGAAGGATTGGAAATTATTGACGGAGAAGATATGTATTTGATGAGTTTGGAGCTTGAAAGCGACGATGATTAACAAATTTTCGGAGCTATTTTTACAGTATATAAATTTCTCGAAATATATAAATTTCCGCTAAACGGATCATATTCAACGTCTTCTGGTAAAAAACAGGTTTTTAAATCTTCAAAAATTTCATCTTCAAAACTTATTTTTTTATCAAAAAATTTTTCTATTATTACCTTTGTATTAGTAATTCTTTTCTCATTTCCGAGCATATACTCAATCATTGCTTCAATTTCGCCGTATTCGTCAAATTCTTTTATTTTGCTTCTCCACTCATCCCAAAAAAATTCGAGCGCCTCAACTCCTCTCATTTTTGCTCCTTAGGTTTAAAGGTATTAGAAGTAGTAAAAGTATTAGAGGTA
>JALVTJ010000006.1:0-6579 GCA_027036005.1 Nautiliaceae bacterium | reverse complement strand
CGCCGTATTCGTCAAATTCTTTTATTTTGCTTCTCCACTCATCCCAAAAAAATTCGAGCGCCTCAACTCCTCTCATTTTTGCTCCTTAGGTTTAAAGGTATTAGAAGTAGTAAAAGTATTAGAGGTATTAGAGGTATTAAAGGTAGTAAAGGTATTAAAGGTAATAGAGGTATTAGAAGTAATAAAGGTATTAAAAGTATTAAAGGTAATAGAAGTATTAGAAGTAGTAAAGGTTTAAACCCATATAACCTCTACAACCTCTACAACCTCTACTAACCTCTACTAACCCTTACTAACCTTAACAATATTCCGCCAACAGCCCTGCTTTGAGCTCTTGATAAACCTCTTCTCCTGCAAATTTTTTAACAATTTCAAGACCGAAACATATAGCTGTCCCTGGTCCTTTGCTTGTTAAAACATTTTTATCCTCTACAATCTTTTCATCGCTCACATATCCTTCTTTTCGTATATTTCCTTCCCATCCCGGATATGCCGTATATTTATCTTTCAAAACCCCTGCCGTTTTAAGCGCATACGGAGCGGCACAAATCGCACCTACATATTTGCCTTTACTATCCATCTCTTTGAGTAGTTTTTGAACATACTCGTCATTTGCCAAATTAATAGCTCCCGGAAGTCCTCCCGGAAGGACTACCAAATCAAGCTCATCCGCATTAACAAGTTCAATTTTTGTATCGGGAATTACTCTGATATTATGAGCTCCGTATATAACATCACCTCCGACCCCGGCTACAATTACATCAAGTCCTCCCCTTCTCATTACATCTATTAAAGAAGTGGCTTCAATTTCTTCAAACCCGTTTGCCAAAGGAACGCATATTTTTGCCATTTTTGCTCCTTTTTTTATTATATCAAATTTTCTATTTTAACCTTGAAAAACGGATATTCGTTCACATCTTTTAATATTATACCAAAAGTTCCTTTAAGTTCAGGCAGTTTTTTAATCTTTTTTATTTCTCCTTCAATCTTTACTTTCATGGATTTTATTTTATTGGCTATAACAAATTGAGAAGAGCATAAAAGTTCATCGTGTTTTACTACATAAAAATCATCACAAGCATATACAACACTTCCGTCAAAACTCGGAAGCTCGTCTATTTCTTCAAGGTGATATTCGTAAGTTTTTTCCGTTTCCAAAATTTCTTCTAAAATAGGATCGCTGGCTTTAAACCATTTTGGAAGTTCAATTCCTTCAATCTCAAATCCTCCGTAATCCCTTAAAAGCTCCAAAAATCTTTTTATATTTTCAAGCTTTGGATGAAGATGAATATCTCTTCCTATAATAATTTTTCCTTTTTGCAGTTTTTCAAGATCAAATTCATCGAAATTACTTTCGCTAAACAGATATCCCTCATCCAAATCATCAAAATAATCTTTTACAATTTCAGGCACTTTTTCATAAGTAAAATGCTTGGCAATAAGAGCAATTACAGCTTCTTCGGCCATTGGTTCGTAAGTTATGCTATCTTTATACTTAACCGGATGCATAAAAATATCCGCATTTATTTTTTTTAATGGTAAATTTCCTATTGAGATTATCATTGCTTCTCCTAAACTGATTTTGAAAACACTTTTTGATTTTTCATTTTTTTGAAATACTCATCAAACGGTAAAACTATATTTCTTATAAGTAAACTTCCCGTTTTATTCACTGTTATTTTATCATCTGTAATTTCAACCAATCCTTCATCTACAAATTCTTGCATTTCTTTTAATTCGTTTTTAAATTTTTCCTTAAAATCAATATCGAATTTTTCTTCAAATCTCTTAATATCAAAGCTAAAATTTGCCATCATTTCCATAATTACATATTTTCTGATTTTATCCTCTTCATTTAAAATCACACCTCTAAAAGTTGGAAGTTTTCTCTCATCTATCGCTCTTTCGTAATTTTTCAAATCTTTGTAATTTTGAAAATAACTCTCATCCGTTTCCGATATTGAAGTTAAGCCTATACCAATCAAATCGGCCCCACCTTTTGTAGTATATCCTTGAAAATTCCTGTGAAGCTCCCCTTTTTCAATCGCTTTAAAAAGCTCATCCTCAGGCTTTGCAAAATGGTCCATTCCAACCATTTTATAGCCGTTTCCTTCAAAAAAGTCAATCACATATTTGAAAATTTTAAGTTTTTCTTCCGGATTAGGCAGGGTGGTTTCGTCTATTTTTCTCATTCCTTTTTTCATCCACGGAACGTGAGCATAATTAAATACGGCCACTCTATCAGGATTTAATTTTTTAACCGATTCAAGCGTTTTTTTGAATGTTTCAAGTTTTTGAAACGGCAATCCGTAAATTAAATCGATATTTATTGAATTAATTCCAGCACTTCTTGCCATATCCACTGCATTTTTTGTAAGCTCGAAAGATTGAATTCTGTTAATTGCTTTTTGTGTTTCTTCATTAAAATCCTGAACTCCGAAGCTGATTCTGTTCACCCCGTATTTTTTCATTACGTTCATATGTTCTCTGCTAAAAAACCTCGGGTCAATCTCAACGCTTATTTCCGCATCATTTTCAAAATTTTTGAAAAAAGAGTAAATAAGCTCATATATCTCTTCAAGCTCATCCGGAGTAAAAAACGTAGGTGTTCCTCCCCCAAAATGTAACTGTCTCACAAGTCTTGTCGTATCCAGATACTTAGCCCAAATATCAAGCTCTTTTTTCAAATACTCTATATATTTTTTTCTTTTGTCGGCTTTACTGGTATACACAACATTGCAACCGCAAAAATAACAAGCACTCCTGCAAAAAGGCAAATGAAAATATAAACTCAAAGGTTTAACCGAATTTTGTAAAAAAGGAATAATATCTTCCGGTTTTAATTCTTTAAATTCCACCGCAGTAGGATATGAAGTATATCTGGGAGCATGTCTACTAAATTTGGAAAGTTTTTTAAAATCTATTTTATCATTTTCAATTTTCAATTTTCCATTTTCCATTTATTTAAACTCCCTTGCAAATTCCCTGCCTGCGTTTTCCCATTCGTCAAAATTGATTACCACCTCTTTTTTTATTAATTTATCGTTTTTTAACAAAACGGCTTTTATTTTTATAAAATCGTCATTCATTATTCTTGCATGAACTCCAATAGGGGCATGACAACCCAAATTAAGTTCATCTACAAAATCCCTCTCTATTGTTACGGCAATTTGTGTTCTTATATCGTTAAGAGGTTTGACGGCCTCTATTATTTTTTCATCGTTTATAGTTTCAATTCCAAGCGCTCCCTGAGACATTGCGGGAATCATAATATCCGTATCGAGAATCTCATAAAATTTGACTTCTTTTAGCATATTTAATCTTTTCATACCTGCATAAGCCAAAATAATAGCGTCATATTTTCCGCTTTTAAGTTTTTTTATTCTCGTATCCACATTTCCTCTCAAATCGCTAATTATCAAATCGTCTCTAAACGCTTTAATCTGCATTGCTCTTCTAATAGAGCTTGTTCCTACAACGGCATTTAAAGGAAGATCGGCCAATGTTTCGAATGTTTCGCTTAAAAACACATCTTCAACAGCTTCTCTCTTAGGCACGGCCGCCAAGGTAAAATGTTTTTCATCGTATACAGTAGGAAAATCTTTCAAAGAATGCACGGCTATCTGGGCTTCTCCTTTTAAGAGGGATTCTTCAACCTCTTTTATAAAAAGTCCTTTACCTCCAATCTCCGCAAGAGGTTTATCAAGAATTTTATCTCCTGTTGTGGTTACTATTTTAAGATCAACTTCATGCCCTAATTTTTCTAATCTTTCTTTTACCCATTCCGCTTGCCATAATGCAAGTTTGCTGCCTCTTGTTGCAATTGTCAGATTCATCTGTGTCCTTTTTAATTTAATTATATCAAACTATAAAAGTTTTGCCGCATCCTTGCTGTGATAAGAGATAATCATATCGGCGCCGGCTCTTTTGAATGAAGTTAAAATTTCCATCATAAGATTTTCATAATTCATCCATCCGTTAAGACTGGCGGCTTTTACCATGGAATATTCACCGCTTACGTTATAAACACAAAGAGGTTTTAGAGTGTTTTGTTTAATTTCCTTTATTATATCCATAAAACTTAAAGCCGGTTTTACCATTAAAATATCCGCCCCCTGCGCCTCGTCAATCAAACTTTCAAGCAACGCTTCACGGGAATTCGCTATATCCATTTGATATGTTTTTCTATTTTTCGGCAGATATTCGTTTGCCACGGGAGCACTCTCGGCGGCGTCCCTAAACGGTCCGTAAAAGCTTGAAGCAAACTTTGTAGAATAGCTCATAATAGGAATATGTTCAAATCCGTTTTTATCCAAAGCGTTTCTTAAAGTTTTTACAATATTATCCATCATACCGCTTGGAGCTATCATATCTGCACCCGCACGAGCATGAATTAAAGCCTGCTTTGCACTTATTTCAAGTGTTGCTTCGTTATCAACCGTTTTTAATTGAGGGTTTATTATTCCGCAGTGACCATGGTCTGTAAATTCGCAAAAACAAAGATCGGTGATAATCGCTATTTTATCCCCGAAAGCTTCTTTCGCAGCCCGAACGCTTCTGGCAATAAGCCCCTCTTCATCCAAAGCATCGCTTCCGCACGAATCTTTTAGTTTCGGTATACCAAATAAGATAACGGCTTTTATTCCAAGATCTATACACTCGGCTATTTCATCAAGAAACGATTTTTCACCGAACTGATAAATTCCCGGCATTGATTTAATTTCATTTTTGCCATCAAGTCCTTCTTTTATAAAAACCGGCATAATTAAATCATTTTTATTTACATAATTTTCTCTTACCAAATCCCTGATATTAACATTTAATCTAAGTCTTCTTAAATTCATTTCATCTCCTTGTAACTTCTTTACACAAATCCACAAAATATTTTGCATTTTCAACTGGCACATCAGGCAAAATTCCATGTCCCAAATTAAAAATATGCCTGTGTCCTTTCATAATTTCGGCAATTTTAGTTACAGCCTCTTTTGTGGCAACTTTACTATAAAGTCTTGTAGGTTCCATATTGCCTTGAAGCGTATAATTATCATTAAATATTTCAAGTGCATAATCTATTGGGGTGTTCCAATCAACTCCCAAAACATCAAATTCACCATCCATTCCCTCCATATAAAGTCCTACGCCTTTGGAAAACAAAATAACGGGAATTTGAGGATAATTAGTTTTTATCTCTTTTGCTATTTTTTTCATATATTCCCATGAAAATTCGAAAAATTTTTCCCTCTCTAACGCTCCGCCCCAGCTATCAAACACCATTACTGCATCGGCACCTGATTCAACTTGTTTTGAAAGATATTTAATAGTCTGATTTGTAACTTTATTTAGTAATTTATGTAGCAAAGAGGGGTTTGCATAAACCATTTTTTTGATTTTCGCATATTGTTTGCTGCCTCTTCCTTCAACCATATACGTCGATACAGTCCAAGGAGAGCCGCAAAAGCCTATTAATGCTTTATTATCCGGAAGATCATTTTTAATTAATCTAACTCCTTCATAAACATATGATATTTTTTCGCTTGCACTCTCGTCTAAAATTTCTATATCTTTTTCACTGTTAATTGTTTTATCAAATACCGGTCCAATTCCCTTTTCGAATCTTAAAGGAAGTCCCATCTCCATTGGCAAATTCAAAATATCGCTGAATAAAATCGCAGCATCGACATCAAGCCTTCTTACAGGCTGTAATGTTATTTCCGCAACAATCTCAGGATTTTTTGTCATATCAAGAAAATTTCCTATTTTCTTTCTTATTTGCATATATTCTGGAAGATATCTCCCGGCTTGTCTCATCATCCATACAGGTGTATAAGGTGTTTTTTTTCCAAAACAAGCGTCAATAAAAATTTTACTCATCTTAAACCTTTAATTTTCAATTCTCAATTTACTTAAATATTCCTTTTTCCATATGATATTCGCATTTATTTATATCTATTTTAAGTTCGTTTTCGCCAAAAAGCCTTTTTATAACTGAAACGAAAATATCCACTTCCGCACTATCAGCCATTTTTCTAAGTGTCAAATTAGGATGGTGCAAAAATCTCTTAAAAGCATTATGAAGTATTTTTTCAACTTCTTCTTCTATTTCATCCGAAATATAATGTTTTTTTACGGCATTTTTAAGAGCTCTTTTGCTACACTCTTTCGCCTTATCCTGTAAAAATTTAATAACCGGCTCAATGGATACGGCTTGAAGATATTTTTCAAATTCTTTTACACATTTTCTTATTACATTATTTGCTTCGTTTATCTCTTTTTTTCTTTTTTTGAGATTATTTTCGCTTATTTCTTTCAAATCATCGACTTTTATAATCTTTATATTCACACACTCAACTTCTTCAATATCATTTGGAATTGCCAAATCAAACCATACTCTTTTGAAACTTTTCGGTTTAACGAATTCGTTTTTTATAATCTCTTGGGGAGCAGAAGTAGCGGAAAAAAGAAGTCTGTAATTATTAATTAATTTGGGAATAGATTCCAAAGAATGCACATCTATATTTACTTCATCCCCAAGCTCTTCTTTTAGGGCAAATGCATTTTCCACAGTTCTATTGACCAAAA
>JALVTJ010000005.1 GCA_027036005.1 Nautiliaceae bacterium | reverse complement strand
CCCTCACTCCGGATTTTAGAGGCGATATTAAAGCGTTGGAGCTGATGGTTAATTCGAAAGTATACAAATTAGCTCACAATATTGAAACAATAAAAAGACTTCATAAAAAACTAAAACCTAAAAGCTCATATGAGCTTAGCTTGAAAGTTTTGGAATTTTATTCCAAATTTAAAATTACAAAATCTTCTATTATTGTAGGTTTTGGAGAAAGTTTGGAAGAGATTGAAAAAACTCTAAAAGATTTGTTAAATGCAGGAGTAAGCCAGCTTACAATCGGTCAATATCTAAGTCCAAGTCCTAAACACTATCCCGTTAAAAAATATTATAGCGACAATGAATTTAAAGAGCTTGAAAAAATGGCTCTAAATCTCGGATTTAAAGCCGTTGCAAGCGGAAAATTGATTAGAAGCAGTTATTATGCGGACAAACTATAATAAAAATGAAAAAAGGGGAATGGAAAATAAAGAATATAAATTTCAATACACCAATAACCAATAAACAAAGGATATAAAATGAAAATAGCGATACTAACCAGCGGAGGAGATAGCAGCGGAATGAATCCGGCTATTAAAAAGTTTGTGGAAGTTTGTTATGAAAAAGAGTATGAGCCTTATTTTGTTTATAACGGGCTTGAAGGTTTAATTGACGGAAAAATAAAAAAAGCCGAGTATAAAGATGTTGCCGGAATAATATATCGGGGCGGAACAATAATTCGCTCATCCAGAAGTAAAAGATGGTTTGAAAAAAAATATAGAAAAATTGCTTTTGAAAATCTTAAAAAACACAAAATAGATCTATTGATAATACTCGGAGGCGACGGCAGTTTCAGGGCATTAAACGTATTTTATAATGAATTTAAAATTCCTTTTATGGGAATTCCTGCAAGTATTGATAACGATTTGCCGATGAATGAATATATGATTGGCGTCGATACTGCTTTAAATGTTATAAGAAGCGCGGTTGATGATATAAGGGATACAGCAAGCTCGTTTAGCAGAGCGTTTGTAATTGAAACAATGGGGAGAGAATGCGGATATTTAGCACTAACAAGCGCCGTGGCAAACGGAGTTGAAATGTGTCTTATCCCAGAAGTTGAATTCAATCTCGAAAATCTTAAAAAAAGATACTTAAAAGAAATTGAAAAAGGCAGAAATTATTTTATTGCAATAGTCGCAGAAGGTCTGAAAATTTCACAAAAAATAAAAGAATGGTTTGAAAGTGAAATAGGATTTGAAAGCAGAATTACTATTTTGGGTCATATACAAAGAGGAGGCTCTCCAACGGTAATCGAAAGGCTAAGAGCCGCAGAATTTATAGAATTTGCGCTTGATAATTTCGAAAAAAATCCGAATAAAATCGTTACATATTACAAAGATAATTTTGTTTTAAGAGATTTGGAAGAAATTGTTAACTCAAAATATGCTCTTGATGAAAAAATGTTAAATCTTGCCAAACCACTAATGGGATTAGAAAGGAGTTAAAATGAATATACCTGAACTTATTACAAATTATTTTTATTTAAAACCTGATGTTAATAATCCGCTTGAATTAGTAAAATTTGGCACAAGCGGACATAGAGGAAGTGCAAATAAAAAAACATTCAACGAAGAACATATACTCTCAATTTCACAGGCAATTGCTGAATATAAAAAAGAAAATTCCATATCAGGTCCCGTTTTCATAGGAAAAGATACACACGCTCTTTCATCTCCTGCTGAAAAAACAGCCATTAAAGTTCTTGTTGCAAATGGCATTGATGTAATTATTAACAATACTTACACCCCTACTCCCGTAATTTCACATACAATTCTAAAACACAACAAAAACAATAAAGATTTAAGTGATGGAATAGTCATAACCCCTTCTCACAATCCTCCGGATGACGGAGGATTTAAATACAACTCTATAAACGCCGGTGCAAGCGATACTCATATCACCAAAGAAATTGAAAACAAAGCCAATAAAATATTAAAAAACAAATCCTTTAAACAAATCGAACTTGAAGACGCTTTGCAAAAGATAAAAACGGATGATTTCATAACGCCTTATGTTAAAGATTTGGAAAAAGTGGTTGATATGGATTTAATCAAAAATTCAAACCTAAAAATAGCAGCCGATCCTCTCGGTGGAAGCGCAATTCCTGTATATGAAAAAATAAACGAAATTTGGCAAACTAATTTTGAAATCAAAGATAATAAAGTCGATTTTACTTTTTCATTTATGCCTCCGGATAAAGACGGAAAAATCAGAATGGATTGCAGCTCGCCTTATGCAATGGCTAATCTTTTAAAACTAAAAGACAAATATGATCTTGCTTTTGCAAACGACACCGATTCGGATAGACATGGAATTGTAACGCCAAAAGGAGGGCTTATTAATCCAAATCATTATCTAAGTGTAGCCGTTTGGTATCTTTTTCAAAATAGAGATTTTAAAGGCTTAAAAATAGCCAAAAGCGTGGTTACGACTTCAATGATTGAAAGAATTGCAAAATATCTTGATGTGGAAGTTTATGAAACTCCTGTTGGATTTAAATATTTTGCAAAGGGGCTTTATGAAGGATGGCTTGCTTTTGCTTGCGAAGAGAGTGCGGGAGCAAGTTTTTTAAGCTTTGATAAAACTGCTTTTTCCACAGATAAAGACGGAATAATTATGAATTTATTAGCGATTGAAATAACTGAAAAATTAAAAAAAGACATAGCCGATATTTATAAAGAACTCGAAAGCAAATTCGGCAAAAGTTATTATAAAAGAATTGATATTCCTACAACCCCAGAAATTAAAGAAAAAATAAAACATTTAACCCATCTGCCTATAAAAGAGCTTGGAAGCGAAAAAATAGAAAAAATCTATTCACACGCACCCGGCAATAATGAAAGCATAGGCGGATTAAAAATTATCACAAAAAATTCATGGGTAGCATTTAGACCAAGCGGAACGGAAGATATTTATAAAATATACGCTGAAAGCTTTATCTCAAAAGAACACCTCGAAACAATAATTAAAGAAATTCAAGAAATTAT
>JALVTJ010000004.1 GCA_027036005.1 Nautiliaceae bacterium | reverse complement strand
AAAATCCTCTAAAATCTTTTTATGGTCAAAAACTAATTCATCCCAAGGAATTTCTTCAAGCTTAAAAACAAAAGCCTCTTTTGCATCGTCTCCTGCTTTTGGCTTTTCATATGCTTCACAAACAAAAACAGCGCTTGCTGTGTGAAGTCTTGGATCTCTTTTAGGGTCTGAATAGATGCCTTGAAGCTTTGTTATTTTTACATCAAGATTTGTTTCTTCTTTCATTTCTCTTTTAAGAGCTTCTTCAACTCTTTCTCCATAATCTACAAATCCACCGGGAAGTGCAAAGCCAAGAGGGGGATTTTTTCTTTTGATTAAAACAATTCCGCTAAATTTAGGATTAAAAATTTTAATAATTCCGTCAACCGTCAAAAAGGGGGTCGGTTTTACCCAATTAGGTATTTTTTTCATTTTTGAAGCCTTGAAGTAAAAAATGTTTTCAATTTTTCCAATAGCTCTTTTGCTTTTTTAATATCTTCACCTTCAATTAGCATTCTTAATTTGTTTTCTGTTCCGGAATATCTGACTAAATGTCTGTATCCTTCTTTTTCCACGGAATTTAAAATTTCTTTACAACCTTCAATATTTTCGAGCGGGATTTTTTCTTTTACGTTTATATTTGTCTGAATCTGAGGATAAGGTTTAAAAATATCAAACGCTTCACTTGCTTTTTTGCCGCTTTGCAAAAGATACGCCATACATTGAAGTGCGCTAACTAATCCATCACCCGTTTTTGCATAATTGCTGAAAATTATATGACCTGATTGTTCTCC
Organism: Nautiliaceae bacterium; assembly: GCA_027036005.1. Classification (GTDB taxonomy): domain Bacteria; phylum Campylobacterota; class Campylobacteria; order Campylobacterales; family Nautiliaceae; genus JALTBU01. Next base: position 12,772 of record JALVTJ010000004.1, on the reverse strand, counting down.
TCCAAAATTAAGTCCGTGTTGTTTCATTGTTTCAAGGACATATTTATCTCCTACTTGACTTCTGTAAACCTTGATTTCTTTTTCGTTTAAAAATTTTTCAAGAGCTCCGTTGCTCATAACCGTTATGACAATGGCGTTATTTTTAAGTTTATGCTGATTATGAAGATAAAGCGCAAGCGCACCCAGAAGTTTATCTCCGTCAATAATTTCTCCGTTTTCGTCAACCACAACCAGTCTGTCGGCGTCCCCGTCAAGAGCGAAACCTATATCGGCTCTGTATTCTTTTACTTTTGAAGACAATACTTCCGGATGCATAGCCCCGGCATTTTGATTTATATTAAATCCGTTAGGCTTGTCATTTATCGTAATTACATCGGCGCCAAGTTCGCTGAAAACGGTAGGAGCGACTTTATAAGCGGCTCCGTTTGCCGTATCGAGAACTATTCTGTAACCGTTTAGATTGAGGTGTTTTGGAAAAGATGATTTTATATGAACGATATATCTTCCGATAACATCGTCTATTCTTTTGCTTTTTCCTATTTCTTTTTCTTTTTTTAATTCAAAATTGTTTTTAAAAAATCTTTTTTCAATTTCTTTTTCAGTATTTTCGCTTAATTTATTTCCTTCATTATCGAAAAATTTAATTCCATTATCATAATAAGGATTATGACTTGCACTTATCATTATTCCGCCATCACATCTCATGTCTTCCGTCAAAAAAGCAATTGCAGGAGTTGGCATAGGGCCTATTTGAATTACATCGTAGCCTATTGCCGTAAGAGCGCTCACTATGGCGTTTTCTATCATATAGCCGCTTCTTCTGGTGTCTTTGCCAACCAAAATTTTACCTGTGTTTTTTTTGATAACTTCCCCAAAAGCCATTGCAAGCTTAGTTGCAAGAAAAGGTGTTAAAACTTCTCCTGCTTTTCCTCTTACTCCATCCGTTCCGAAGAGTTTTTTCATCTGTTTCCTTTTATTGAATTTATATTAAATTGGTATATTATTTACAAATTTTATAAATTATTTGCAAATTTTATCAAATTTTAATAAAATACGCTTTAAAAAAGGATATAAATGGCAAATGTCAAATCAGCATTGAAAAGAATCAGACAAACTAAAAAAAGAACCGAAAGAAACAGATACTATAAAACAAGAGTTAAAACAATAACCAAAAATGTTGAAAAAGCAGTGGAAGAAGGAAATTACGAAGCTGCATTAAACGCTTGGAAAGTAGCAAATAAAAAGTTTCAAAGCTATATAAACAAAGGAATATTGAAAAAAAATACAGCCAGAAGAAAAATTTCAAGATTGCATAAACTTGTAAAATCAATCGAACCTCAAAACGCTTAATTTTTTCTTTTCTCCTTCAATTCAAAAGGATAAACATGCTTAACGATAAACTTCAACCTTTCATAAATAAATATAACGAAATAAACGCTGCATTAAGTTCTCCCGAAATAACAAAAGATATTAAAAAAATGACCAAACTTTCTCGCGAAGCAAGAAGCTTGGAGGCGATTGTCGAAAAAGCAAAAGAATATAACGAGCTAATTCAAACAATTGAAGAAGCAAAATCTATGCTTGACGATGAGGAAATGGCAGAGCTTGCGAAAGAAGAATTAAAAGAAGCCGAGGAAAAACTGCATAAGATTGAAGAAGAGATTAAAATTTTGCTTTTACCGAAAAATCCGAATGATGAAAAAAACATTTTTCTTGAAATAAGAGCCGGAACAGGCGGAGATGAAGCGGCATTGTTTGTAGGGGATTTGATGAAAGCTTATTTAAGATATGCTGATAATAAAGGCTGGAAGGTTGAAATTGTTAGCGAATCGAAAAACGATATGGGTGGATTTAAAGAAGTAATTCTTTTAATTAAGGGTGAAAATGTTTATTCGAAACTTAAATACGAAGGCGGAACGCACAGGGTTCAGAGAATCCCTCTTACCGAATCACAAGGTAGAATTCATACATCCGCTGTAACGGTGGCTGTTATGCCAGAAGTTGACGACGTTGATATAGAACTTGATATGAAAGATATCAAAATAGAAGTTATGAGAGCCGGTGGAGCCGGTGGTCAGCATGTAAATAAAACCGAAAGTGCCGTTAGAATGACACATATTCCAACAGGTATTACCGTTTCGATGCAAGATGAAAGAAGCCAGCAAAGAAATAAAGAAAAAGCCCTCCAAATCCTAAAAGCCAGAGTTTATGAAAAATTGGAAAAAGAGAGGCTTGCAAAAATAGGCGAGGAGAGAAAAACGCAGGTAGGAAGCGGGGATAGAAGCGAGAGAATAAGAACATACAATTATCCTCAAAACAGAATTACAGACCATAGAATAGGTTTAACACTTTATCGTTTAGAGCAAATTATGAACGAGGGACTTTTTGATGAAATAATAGATCCTCTAATAGCTCATTATCAGGCCGAGGCGCTAAAAGAAGCGGGATTATAAAGTTGACAATGAAAAATGGCAAATGGCTTTTTAAATTTATAATCGTTTTTATTTTTATTTTTGTAGTTGATCAGGCAATAAAATATCTGTTTTTACACGGATTTGAATTTAAAAGCAAATGCATTTCTTTGGTTTTGACATTTAATAAAGGTGTTGCGTTTTCGATGTTCGGTTTTTTGGGAAATAATTTAAAATTTATTCAGCTTTTTTTGATTTTAGCTTTGTTTGTTTATTTTAGTAAAGAGAAAATTTTAAAAATTCATCCTGTTGTAAGCGGGATACTTTTCGGCGCGGCGGTTTCTAATTTGTTTGACAGATTTGTAAGAGACGGGGTTGTGGATTATGTATATTGGCATTGTGGATTTAGATTTGCAATATTTAATTTTGCCGATACTATGATAGATTTATCTATTTTGCTTTTTGCATACTTTTATTTTTTCAAAAAAAATGATAAAATAACACTCTGAGATTAATTAAGGTCGCATAGCTCAGCTGGTTAGAGTACTACCTTGACATGGTAGGGGTCACAGGTTCGAGTCCTGTTGCGACCACCATTTTAAAGGCCGCTTATGAAACTTTCCGTTCAAAATTTCGGTGAAATTAATATAAAATATCTTGTATTCGATTATAACGGAACAATTGCTATTGATGGAAAATTAATAGAAAATGTGGCTAAAAATATTATAGAGTTTTCGAAAAAATTCGAAATATACGTTATAACTTCCGATACAAACGGCAGTGCTGTTAAAAATTTGCAAAACTTGCCTGTGAAACTAAAAATTTTAACTTCCGATAATCATACGAAAGAAAAAGAGGAATTTGTAAAATCTCTTGGAGCTTCAAATGTTATTGCCGTTGGAAACGGAAATAACGATTCTTTAATGCTAAAAGCATCAAGAGTAGGTATTTGTATACTTCAAAACGAGGGAGCTTCAAGCAAAGCTATAATAAATTCCGATTTGATTTTAAAAGATATAAACGACTTTTTTGATATGTTAAAAACCTCAAAAAGACTTATAGCAACTCTTAGGATGTAAATATGAATGAACTTAAAAAAGATATAATGCTTTTTATAGATGCTTTTGTTATAGGAATAATAGGTGCTGTTTGTGCAGAAATTTTTATTATTTTATTGGATACGATAAGTAAATTCGCTTTGGGTTATATAGCCGGATATATTCCTCCCGATACGATTAATATAATAAAAGCTCCATTAACTCATACATATAATCCGTTTTTAGTAATTTTAGTTATAATAATAGGAGGATTAATTTCCGGTTTTTTGGTATATACTTTTGCTCCGGAAGCTGAGGGACACGGAACAGATACAGTTGTTAGGGCTTTTCACAGAACAGGAGGATATTTAAGACCTATTGTAGTGCCTATTAAAATATTGGCTTCGGCTATTACGATAGGAACGGGAGGAGCCGCCGGTAGAGAAGGGCCTACTGCTCTTTTTAGCGCCGGTATAGGTTCAATGTATGCGGATTTGAAGAAAGTTTCCGTTCAGAAAAGACAAACTTTTATAATTCTCGGAATGGCCTCAGGGCTTAGTGCTGTTTTTAAAGCGCCTCTTGGAACTGCTATTTTTGCACTTGAAGTTTTATATATTAAAAGTGAGCTTGAATCAAAAGAATTAATGTTTGTAATTTTCGGGGCACTTGTTGCATATACAATAACAGGGTTTTTATTCGGATGGCAGCCTTTATTTAATGTTCCTGCGAATTTAGAAGTTACAAAGCTCCAAACTTTTGATTTGATTTTAATATTTGGTGCTTTGAGCGGGTTATTTGCAGTTTTTGTTCCCAATACTTTTTATTATACGAGAGATTTTTTCAGAAAAATCCCTATAAAACCTCATTTTAAACCGGCAATAGGTGCTTTGATAGTAGGAATAATTGCAATTTGGTATCCACAAGTTTTGGGTGGAGGATACGGATGGATACAAGAAGGTATATATGGTGCATTAACTATAAAATTAATGTTGGCATTAATTTTTTTTAAACTTATTGCCTTTTCTTTTACAGTAGGCTCGGGGGGAAGTGGGGGTGTTTTCGCTCCTACTCTTTTTGTAGGAACAATGCTTGGAGGGGCATATGCATATTTATTTCATCAAAATGTTACCGTTTTTGCACTTCTGGGTATGGCAAGTGTTTTTGCAGCAGCTGCCAGAACGCCGCTGGCAGCAGTTATAATGGTTGTGGAAATGACAGGCGGATATTCGTTGTTAGTTCCTTCGATTCTTGCTGTATTTTTTGCTTTTTTTACACATATGGTTATTGTAAATATTTTTAAAGTTAAATATGTTTCTTTATATGAAGCTCAGCTTATTGATAGGAATTATTCTCCTATTATTCAAATAGAACGATTAAAAGATATTTTGCTTTGTTATATCGATTTATTAAAACTTTCCCCAAAACAGATAAAAAATTATAAACTTTTACAATTACTGGAAAGCGGTAAACCTATTAAACTTCCGAATGATGAATATCTTTATTTCGGGCAAATAACACAAGATATGAGATTAAGAGAATTTGATAATATAAAATATATTGAAAATTCAAGAGTTTTGTATATTTTTAGAAAAGGAGAATGGCTTCATCCCAAAGAAATAAAAGAGATATATAAAAATGACGAAGTTCTTATTTTAGGCAAAAAAGAAGATATAGAAAAATTAGAAAAAATATTTATACCCGTTTCACAGATTTTTTCCAAACTCAAAATACAAGAAGAAGCCATTGAGGGAATTAATTGACATAATTTTAATTTTAAGTTAAAATTCAATAAAAAAAGGAGATTGCAATAAATAGGGGTTTGTTTGAATAAAAATTTTCTTCTTAAAACCGCACTTTTTTCCATTATTAATCAAAAGGATTTAAATGAATGATGTTATAGGTTATAAAAAAGGGGATAATATTGTCGATTTGCAGACAATTGAAGCAAAAGATATAAATATAAATGATGCTATTCCAATTTATTTTGACAATAGTGCCGAAGCACTTGAACTGATAAGACATTCGGCCGCTCATCTGATGGCACAGGCAATAAAAGAGCTGTATCCGGATGTTAAATTTTATGTTGGGCCTACTATTGAAAACGGATTTTATTATGATTTGAAAACATCCCAAACCATTAGTGATAAAGATTTAAAAAATATAGAAAAAAGAATGAAATTTCTTGCCAAGAAAAAAATACCTATCGAAAGGTATGAAATAAGCAAAGAAAAAGCGATAAAAAAATTCAAAAACGATGAATTAAAACAAGAAGTTTTAAAAATGATACCAGATGAAACGGTGTCAATTTATAAACAGGGGGATTTTGAAGATCTCTGCCGTGGACCTCACGTTCCTAATACAAAATATCTTCAAAATGTAAAACTTCAAAAAGTTGCCGGAGCATATCTTGGGGGTGATTCCAAAAACGAAATGTTAACCAGAATTTACGGAACTGCTTTTGCCACAAAAGAAGCGCTCAATGCCTATTTGAAAATGCTTGAAGAAGCGGCAAAAAGAGATCATAGAAAATTAGGACGTGAACTTGAACTTTGGATGTTTGATGAAGAAGTGGCTCCCGGAATGGCTATCTGGCTGCCTCACGGAGCGATGTTAAGAGCCAATCTTGAAAAACTTCTTTTTTCAGCCCATATTCAAAGAAATTATGAGCCTGTTAGAGGACCTGAACTTCTTAGAAGCTATATGTGGAAAGTATCGGGACATTATAATAATTATAAGGAAAATATGTATTTTACAGAGATTGAAAATGACGATGAAAATAAACCATCCGAAGAATACGGCATCAAACCTATGAACTGCCTCTCACATGTCAAAATTTTTGCACATAAAACCAGAAGTTACAAAGAACTTCCTTTAAAATTTTTTGAGTTCGGAACGGTTCACCGACATGAAAAAAGCGGTGTTTTGCATGGACTTTTAAGAGTTAGGGAATTTACCCAGGATGATGCCCATATATTCTGCACGCCTGAACAGATAGAAGAGGAAGTAATAAAAGTTTTGGATTTTGTCGATGCTATTATGCAAAAATTCGGATTTGAATATGATATGGAAATTTCTACAAAACCGGAAAAATCAATAGGAAGCAATGAAATATGGGAAAAGGCTACCGATGCTTTGAAAAAAGCATTGGACAGATTGAGGAAAAAATATGGAATTGATGAAGGCGGAGGGGCTTTTTACGGTCCTAAGATAGATATAAAAATAACGGATGCGATAGGTAGAAAATGGCAATGCGGAACAATTCAGGTGGATTTTAATTTGCCGGAGAGGTTTGATATTTATTATGTCGATGAAAATAACGAAAGAAAACGTCCCGTAATGCTTCATAGAGCTATTATAGGAAGTTTTGAGAGATTTATTGCAATACTTACTGAGCATTATGCAGGAGAATTTCCTACATTTATTGCTCCTGTTAAGGCCATATTTGTGCCTATTTCGGATAAACATATAGAATATGCTAAAACAATTCAAAAAGAATTACTTGAAAATGATTTGAAAACGGAAATTTTTGCAAATAACGATTCTCTTAATAAAAGAATTAGAAATGCGGAAAAACAAAAAGTTGGATATGTTGTTATAGTTGGGGATGAAGAGGTAGAAAATAAAATGGTTGCAATTAGAGACAGACGAAAAAGAGAACAATATAAAATGAAAAAAGGAGAATTTATACAAATGATTAAAGAACTTAGCGAGGTTAGATTATGAGTAAAGACAAGACGATGATAAATGAAGAGATAGTGGATTTTACAGACAGAGTTAGACTTGTGGATACGGATGGTGAACCTAAAATAGTGGATTCTCATAAGGCGTTGGAAATTGCATATAACAAAGGGTTTGATTTGGTGTTGGTTGCGCCAAATGCCAATCCACCTGTTGCAAAAGTAATGGATTACGGAAAATATAAATACGAACAAGAAAGAAAGAAAAAAGAGGCAAAGAAAAAACAGGTAAAAATAGAAGTTAAAGAGATAAAATTCACTTCAAAAATTCAGGATAACGATATAAACTACAAGGTAAAACACGCAAAAGAATTTTTGCAAAAAGGCAAACATGTAAAACTTAGAGTATTTTTAAGAGGGCGTGAGCTGGCAACTCCGGAAAAAGGATTTGAGGTAATAAACAGAGTTTGGGATATGGTAAAAGATATTGCAGAAAAACAAAACGAGCCTAAGCTTGAAGGAAATTATATAAATCTTTTGGTAACTCCGATTAAGAAAAAAAAGAAAAATTAATCTAAAACATTAACTTGATTTCTTCCTTTTTGTTTTGAAAGATATAAAGCGTTATCAAGAGTTTTAAGATCATTTGCACTAATTTTGTTTTTTATTTCTTTAACACCGAAACTAGCTGTTATTTTTATTCCATTGAAATTATGGGATTGTATCAGTTTTCTTAAATTTTCCGCAATTTCAAATGCTTTGTTTTTACTTACATTTTCTAATAAAATAATAAATTCTTCTCCACCCCATCTGAAAATAAGATCGTTTTTTCTAATATTATTTTTTATTAAATTAACGATTTCTTTTAGTATATAATCTCCTATGTCATGTCCATAAGTGTCATTTATTTTTTTAAAATAATCAATATCAAACATAATCAACGAATGAGTCCCTTTTGGCAGTTTTTTTATTTTTTCAAAAAAACATCTTCTGTTGAAAGATTTAGTTAAATGATCGGAATATGCATTATTTTTAAATATTGTTTTCAGCTTATAAAATAATAAAACTATTATTATTAAAATACTGATTATTATAATTAAAATTTGTATAATAATAATATTATATTTATTTTTGTATATAAAATTTTCAAATGATTGAGTTAATTCTTGTGTTTTCATATAAAAATTGTCATCTATTTTTGAAATATAAATAAATAAATTTTTTTGATAATTTAGAAAATTAAATTTATTATTGTTTTTGATGTTTTGTTCAGTTTTAATAATAAGTTTAAGAATATTTTTAAAATTTTTATTTTTTTGAATATTATAAGTTAAAATAAATGATTTTGAAATTTTTAAGTTAAAAATTGCTTTTTTATTGTTATGTTTATTATATTCCAATATTGCTCTATCATAAAAATATTGAACTTTATTTAAAAAAATAATGCGATTTTTTAAAATACTTATTTGTTTATAAATATTTTTTTTTATATTTTGTTCATATGTATATAAAAAATTTAATATACAAATAGTTAAAACAGTCAATATCAATGTTATAAAATATAATTTGGAAGTTTTATTTTTCAATAATGATCCTTAAAAAAATAAATTCAAATATATTTTAATATAATTTTTTATTATTTGACACTATTTCAATATATTGAAAATAAAAAACTCCATATTCAAAATATAAAAATAAATTATAGCATAAAAAATTTTTTTTAGAAACAAAGAAGAAAAAAGGAGAAAAAAAATTATTTTGTAGTATGCGTTATCGCTTTTTCTTTAAATTCTTTAATTTTTTCTATTAATTTTTCAAATAATCCGCCTGTTTTGTGATGAGCTTTTATTTCATTTTCTATATGTTCGATGGATTTTTTAAGCATTTTGTAAGTTGTTGCACTTTTACTCGTATAACCAAGAGCTTCGGCTAAAATCAATTGATGTTTTGCTTCATCAAGGTATTTTAAAGCTTGTTTGGAATCTTTTTTGACGATTTTGCTTGCTTGTGTAATTAGAGCTTGAGCTTTTATTAGTGGAATAGGTATAATCGTATTTATTTGCACTAATGTTGATAACGCCATATTCAATACGTCTTTTGCATTTTTGATTTTTCCTTCGTTTATATATTTTATTGCAAGGTTTAAAGCTGCCGGATATGTTGCAAGAGGTAAATTTGTAGTTTTTATATCTATTTCGTCTCTTAAATTATTAAGTATTTCTCGTGCTTCTGGAAGTTTATTTTCTTCAACCAAAATTTTAGCTTCATAAACTGCTTTTTTTATAGTATCAATATTTCCTGCAAATTGATAAGCTTCTATATTTAAATCCACAGGCAATAAATACGGAGGATTCGGTCTGTTTAAAACATCGGACAAATCTGCAATGGCTTTTTTTAATGATTCTTTTGCTTTTTTTGCTTCTTTCCCGTTAAGATAAATTAGGGCATCTTGTGTGTTTCTAATGGCGTCAATGGCTTCTGTAATTAATTGATTGTTTTGTTGCGCTTTTTTTTCGGCATTGATTACTGCGTTCTTGTTAACTTGATTTGTTTTGGCATCTGTTGCGAAAGCACCTGTTACAAGTAAACCGGCAAGAGCTATTGAAGTTAATATTCTTTTCATAATTCCTCCTTAAAATAATTTAGTAATAAAATTATATTAAATTTAGTTAATTTATGTCAAGTTTCTTAAAAATTTAATTTTAATTTAATATTTAATATTCATTTTTTTACTTGGTATAATTACAATAAAAAAGGCATTTTTATGCAAAGTAAAATAAGAAATTTTTCAATTATTGCACATATAGACCACGGCAAAAGCACATTGGCAGATAGATTAATAGAATTTTGCGGAGGAGTGAGCGAGCGTGAAAAAAAAGATCAATTACTTGATACTATGGATATAGAAAAAGAAAGAGGCATTACTATAAAGGCTCAAAGTGTTAGGCTTGAATATAAATGTTATGTCTTAAATCTTATAGATACCCCGGGACATGTCGATTTTTCTTATGAAGTCAGCAAATCTTTGAAATCCAGCGAAGGTGCTTTGCTCGTTGTAGATGCAACACAAGGGGTCGAAGCTCAGACGCTTGCAAATGTTTATCTCGCAGTTGAAAACGATCTTGAAATAATACCTGTTATAAACAAAATTGATCTTCCAAGTGCCGAGCCTGAAAGGGTTGCAGAAGAGATAGAACAAACAATAGGCATAGATGCAACAGATGTAATTTTGGTAAGTGCCAAAGCGGGAATAGGAATAGAAGAATTGCTTGACGCCATTATTGATAGAATTCCTTCTCCAAAAGGTAATCCGAATGCTCCTGCAAAGGCGCTTATTTACGATAGCTGGTTTGATAATTATTTAGGTGCGATATGTTTAGTAAGAATGTTTGACGGTAGTATCAAAAAAGGTGATGAAGTTTTGGTTATGGGAACGGGTAAAAAACATAAAGTTCTTGATCTTTTTTATCCTCATCCTATCAAAAAAATATCCACAGATGAAATTAAAACGGGTGAAATAGGCGTTGTGGTGATGGGACTTAAAAATGTGGCGGATATAAGAGTTGGAGATACCATCACAAATGCCAAAAATCCCGCAAGTGAGCCGGCAGATGAATTTGAAGAAGCGAAAAGTTTTGTTTTTGCTGGGATTTATCCTATTGATACCGATAAATACGACGAATTAAGAGACGCACTTGAAAAACTCAAACTCAACGATGCTTCTATTACATATGAGCCTGAAACTTCCCAGGCTCTCGGATTTGGATTTAGGGTAGGGTTTCTTGGAATGCTTCATATGGAAGTTGTAAAAGAGAGGCTTGAAAGAGAATTTGGAATAGAACTTATAGCAACGGCTCCAAGTGTTACATATAGGGTAAAGCTTACAGATGGGAGTGTAATTGAAATATCCAATCCAAACGACCTGCCAGATCCCGCAAAAATAGAAAAGATTTACGAACCTTTTGTTAAAGCGACTATTTTGACTCCAAATGAATATGTTGGAAATTTAATAGGATTTTTGAACGACAAAAGAGGAATTCAGCTTAAAATGGAATATCTCTCGCCAGAGAGGGTTTTATTGGAATATGAATTGCCTCTTAATGAAATAGTTACCGATTTTTACGATAAACTAAAAACCATAACAAGAGGTTATGCAAGTTTTGATTACGAACCGATAGGGTTTAAAGAAGGGAATCTTGTAAAAATGGATATAAGAGTTGCGGGAGAAATAGTTGATGCGCTAAGTATTATTGTCTCAAAAGAAAAGGCTGAGAGAAAAGGAAGAGAACTTATAAAGGTTATGAAAGAGCTTATACCAAGACAGCTTTTTGAAGTTGCTATTCAAGCAAGCATAGGTAATAAAATTATAGCAAGAGAAACGGTTAAAGCGCTTAGAAAAGATGTTACCGCTAAATGTTACGGCGGAGATATAAGCAGGAAAAGAAAACTTCTTGAAAAGCAAAAAGAAGGTAAAAAGAGAATGAAAGCAATCGGAAAAGTAAACATTCCCCAAGAAGCTTTTTTGAGTGTATTGAAAATCGATTAGTTTTTTATTTTTGCAACAAAAAACAAAGCAATAAGTAAAAATAAAAAAGCAATTGTTGTTATGTTTTTCAATCCTATCAAGTCGCTTAAAATTCCTATTAAGAGGGTAACAAGAGCCGGGATTAAAAATGCAAGCATCATATAAACGGCATTTAAAGCGGTGGAATTTTCCTGATTATGAATGATGGAGAGCATAACGGGACCGGTGCTAAATAGGCTTAATCCCAAAAGAATTAAAGAGAGATAAATTAAATGAAAAAATATAAAAAAAGACATTGAAACAATTGCTAAAAAAGTTGAAATAATTAATGTTTTTCTGTTTCCTATTTTATCGGCTATATTTCCAGCTAAAAATGTTCCTATGATTGCAAAAAACTGAAAAAATGAAAGCGAAACATTTGCTTTTGTAAGGTTTTCTCCGATGTTTGTTAAATATAAAGGCAAATAAAAAGAAAAAAATATTTTTGCAAAACTTTGAAAAAACATAAATCCTGCAATTGTCAAAAAAAATGTTTTATATCTCAAAAAAATTTTAAAATCTGCTTTTTTTTGGGTTTTAGGCTTAAAATTACCTTTTATTTTTCCAAGTTGCCACCAGAGAAAAAACGAGGCGAAGAAAGCGAAAACAATTGTTTTCCAAAGTCCTTCAAGTCCCCATATGGAAATGGCTGCCGTTGCTATTAAAGGGGCAATTGTTCTGGCAAGTTCACCTCCTACCATGAACATACTCATACCAAAACCCATTTTGGGAGTTATTTCTTTAACTATTGTAGGAGCTGAAATATGAAAAATTTGAGCTGAAATTCCGGCAAGAAATAATAAAATAAGTAATATTATATAATTTGGTGCAATTCCGATTAAACTCATTAATATTGCCGTGGAAATCGGTGAAATAATTGTAAAAAATCTTATATCTTTTCTTGAAATTATAAGTGCTAAATAGGGATTAAAAAGTGCCGGAATTCTTCTGATTACATCAAGCAAAGAAGCTTCCATTACGCTGATACCGAGTTTTTGTATAAGAAGAGGTAAAATAGGCGCTAAAAAAGAAGTATAAATATCATGTGTTAAATGTGCAAACGAAAGTAAAAACACGTTAAAT
>JALVTJ010000003.1 GCA_027036005.1 Nautiliaceae bacterium | reverse complement strand
CTATCAAAAAAAGTATTTATTTAGGATTTGGAAGTTTCCCTTTTGATGGGGAAGATGTGTATTATTTTTAGATTTTTGTGTTAATTAGCTGAGGAATAAGTGTTATTTATATTATTAAAATCTCTGATACTCAATTTGAATGCAGTTTAATTTTTTTCATAATTTTGTTTTGATTCATGACAAATATTTATTGATTGTTTTTAATAGGTTTTTTATTTTGAAAATGTAATTAGAAGAGAACACAAAGAGCCTTATATTGCTACTTTTAATCAGAGTTTTAATCCTATTAATGGGAGAACAAGACACCGAAGGTAGGAAGCAAACTGCTTTGCTTCCGTGCCGAAGTGAGGAGTGGTTTTATGTCGTGTGAGAAAACCTCGCTGGGTACCTTAAAAAAGTCTCTGCCGTCTTCCGGTGCTCATTTCATTCGCACATCGGAATCGTCGTGCGAGTCTAAAAACGACAAGCAGTTATCGTTTTATTAACGGCTCTCCTCCCCTTAACGGGTCGTATGTAATGTAAATTAAAATTTTTCAAAATAATACAAAAGTACATCAAAATTATTCATGTCTTAATCCCCTTAACGGGTCGTATGTAATGTAAATCTGTGGAAGTAGAACTAAATGGTAGAGAATATTTTAAGGTGTCTTAATCCCCTTAACGGGTCGTATGTAATGTAAATAGCCTCAAATTCAACATTTTAAAATTTCAAAGAACTTTTTAAGTTTAAAAGTATACCAAAATATAGGTAAAATTCAAAAAAGTTGGATAATGATATAGTTTTTAACTTTTTAAACTCTAACATTTAGCTTAAAGTTTGCTTAAAATGCCTGAATTTAGGCATTTTAAAAAAGGAAAAATTTGGATAATGATAGAAGAAAAAATAAAAAAGTATCGATCTTCCAAATTTAAGCAAAATTTAAGTTTCGGAGATACCGAAATATAGGCATTTTAAAATGTCAAAAAATAAAAAGTTGGATAATGGTAAAATGATGAAGTGAAAACAAGCGATTATCCAAATTTAAGAAAAGTTTAAGAAAATAAAAAAGTCCTGAATTTAGGGAATATAAGAAAAAGTTATCGCTAAAAAAATGTGGATAATCGTTTTGGGAGATTAAAAATGAAAAAAAGATTTTTTTATTGGATAGCTCTTTTGGTGCTTGCTATTTTGGCGGATATTTTTATGCCAAGCATTACTGAGGGTGGTTTGATTAAAGTAATATTGATAATTTTAGGAATTGTTGGGATAGTGGTTGCTGTTGTTTTAAACTCACTTGCTGGCATGACTTTGAAGCTATATGGGCACAGGGTAAAGAGTGAAAAATTTTCACCTCCTGATAAATTTGTGGATATTGGGATATATTCTTGTATGAGGCATCCGGGGCAGTTTGGCAATATTATTTTGCTTGTATCTGTAACTATGCTAAGCTCTAAGTTATGTGCCGTGCTTTTTGGAGGGTGGCTTGCGTTTTTGGGAGTTTTATTTATTTTATTTGTGGAAGAGCGTGAGGCGATAGAAAAGTTTGGGAGCGAATACTGCGAATATATAAAAAATACACCGCCTTTTTTCTGTCAAATTAAAATGTATTTTTCGTTTACTAAAATAAAGAGATTTTTCTAATTGATTGGAAAAATTTTATTAACACAGTAACTTTAAAGATAAAAATATAACAGCTTCATGCTTCATTTTACTGTGTAACACTCAAATTTTGCGAAAAATTGCAAACAGGAGAGCCGTTAAAAAAATGACAACTGCTTGTCATTTTTAGGCTCGCACGGCGACGATAATGTGCAAACTTGCACTTCGAACGCCTGCCCCTTTGGGATAGATGCAATTTTTTAAACGCAAAATTTTCGTTAAATTACGCAACGCTGTTATATTTTTACTTTTTCGTTGTTTAGTAAATGTGAAATTTTTATAATTTTTGTATAATTTCTAAAAAAGGAAGCGTATGAAACTTTCAAAAGAAGGAATTTTAAAACAGCTTGGATATTCTGAAAAAGATTTGGATAGACTTGATGAAGTTATAAAAAATACACCTGGGTTTGAGAAAATCATAAATCATATAGTGGATTTGAACGATAAGCTAAAACACACAAAATCATTTGTAGGATTTTCAAACAGCGTGCCACATCTAAAAATCAAAATAGAATCACTCAGCACTGAGCTTAAAAATGAAGCAGAAGAGATTATCAAAAAATGGTCTGAAAAATATAATGTAGTTTTAGAAAAAGTAAAAGAAGGGGTTTATTACATCAAAAAAGTTATTTAAGCTCTCCCCATCTTTTACCAAAACTCATACCAACTTTAAGTGGGACTTTTAATTTAAATACATTTTCCATTATTTTTTTGTATTTATAGGCTTCATTTTCATCTTCAATTTCAAAAATCAGCTCATCGTGGATTTGGAGTATCATTTTAGATTTTGGGAAAGTCTGTTTAATTTCAAGCATTGCTTTTTTGATAATATCAGCAGCGCTTCCCTGAAATATCGTATTTACCGCTTCTCTTTCAAAATTTGCAATGGTTCTTGCGTTTGTACTTGCAAAATCAAAAAATCTTCTTCTTTTAAGTAGAGTTTCCACATATCCGTTGTTTCTGGCTTCACGTTTTGTTTTTTCTATGAAATTTTTAACTGTTGGGAATGAAGCAAAATATTTTTCTATAAATTCTTTTGCTTCTTTGGTTGATACATTTATTGTTTCGCTTAGTTTCTTAGGACCCATTCCATAAATCAGACCGAAATTTATTGATTTTGCTATGCTTCTATATTTTGCCGCATTTTCTTCTCCAAATATCTTAATAGCAGTTTCAAGGTGTATGTCTTTGTCGTTTAAAAATGCGTTAATTAGATTTTCATCTTCACTAAAATGTGCTAAGAGTCTTAGCTCAATTTGAGAATAATCAAGGCTTACGAATTTATTTTCGGCAATAAATGCGTTTCTTATATTTATATCAGTAGAAGTTGGAATATTTTGAAGGTTTGGATTCTTGCTTGAGAGTCTTCCTGTGGCAGTTCCTGTTTGTAGGAAGTTTGTATAGATTTTGTGGTTTTTGTCTTTTTTTGCATATTCTTTTAGCGGTATAACATATGTGCTTAGGAGTTTGTCAAGTTTTC
>JALVTJ010000002.1 GCA_027036005.1 Nautiliaceae bacterium | reverse complement strand
TAAATTTTTATAATATCTTAAATGATAAAAGAAAAATGAAGGCAGGGGATTTATTGTATAAATTTTCGCTAAATGAAAAAATTCTTTTTTGCTAAATTCCAAATCAAAGAGCTTTTTTGCAATTCCTAAAACAATAAAATAATAAAATCCGAAATAGAGATATTTTGAATAAAACATCTTTTCAAATTCCTTGTATTGACGCTCTTTGCTTAAATCACTCAAATCTATGCTTTGACAAAGTTTTATTGTTTCTTTTGCAATTTTGAATTTAAGACGGCTTGCAAACTGCATAGCCCTTAGAACCCTCAAAGAATCTTCAACAAAAGTTTTATTGTCTATATGGCAAATTATTTTATTTTTAATATCTCTTATCCCACCCCAAAAATCAAGAATTTTACCGGTATAAATATTTTTCATTAATGCATTCATAGTAAAATCTCTTCTTTTGCTGGCTTCTTTTTCGTTTTGTGTGAGTTTTACCTCAAATCCCCTGTGTCCATATTCCGTTTTGCTTTCGATTCTTGGGAGAGAAATATCAAAATTTTTCCATTTATATACAAAAAAACTTTTTCCAACTCCCTTTGCTCCAAGTTTTTGCATTAATTCATCAAATTTTTCGGGATTGATATCATAAACTTCTAAATCATATTCTCTTGGAATTCTTCCTAATATTTCATCCCTTACACATCCGCCTACAAGATAGACTCTTTTTGAAAAGGGAGCAAAAAATTTTTTTAAAAATTCTAAATTTTCATTTTTCACTTTTAATTTTTAACTCTTTTGAGAGTTTTTCTTCTATTTTTGCAAGGAGATATTCTAAAAAATTCAACGTTACATCAAGTTTAATATCAAGATTTTGGGTATTTGGAGATTGAAGCCCTTCAAAAAGAATTAATAACCTCTCTCTTAAATGTTTTAGAAATTCTGTGTCGTCTTCTTTTTCTTTTTGTATTTCTTCAACAATTTTTTCTTTGTCTATCTCTTCAAGTGTTTCGAGTATTGTATTTTTTAAATCCATTTCATCTCTTTTAGCCAATTTTCGAATTTAAATCTATTTTTTTGATTTATATTATCAAATTCTTTTAATTTTAAAACATTGACTCCTTTGAATTTTTTTCTTTTTAAAAGTCTGTTGATATTTTCTATCAATTCTTTATCCTCCGGGTTTTTTTCAAGCAGTTTTTTATAAATTTCAAGCGCTTCTTGTTTGAAACCCTGGGATTCAAGAATCCTTGCGTATGTTTTAGTTACCGGCATTTTCGGCTATCAAATCTCCCATTTCTTCCGTGTTTACCACTCTTTTTGCTCCGAATGAAGCAATATCTTTTGTTCTGTATCCTTCTTTAAGAACTTTTTTAATCGCTTTTCTTATTTTTTCCGCTCCGTTAAGTTCGCCGAGAAAATCAAGCATCATAGCGGCACTCAAAATTGTTGCAATGGGGTTTGCGATTTTTTCTCCGGCAATATCAGGCGCACTCCCGTGAATTGGCTCAAATAGTCCAACTTTTCCACCTATGCTGGCACTTGGCAAAAGTCCAATACTACCTACAATCATACTTGCTTCATCGCTTAAAATATCGCCGAAAATATTGCCTGTTAAAATTACATCGAATTGTTTGGGATTTCTTACTAACTGCATTGCAGCATTATCCACATACATATGCTCTAATGCTACTTCTGGATAATCTTTCGCCACTTCTTCAACTACTTCTCTCCAAAGTTCGCTGACTTCCAAAACGTTGGCTTTATCAACGGAGGTTACTTTTTTTCTTCTTTTCATTGCCTCTTCAAAACCGATTCTCGCAATTCTTTCAATTTCTTCTTTTGTATAGACCATAGTATTGTAAGCTTTATCTTTTTCTTTACCTCTTGGCTTTCCAAAATAAATTCCGCCTGTAAGCTCTCTGACTACTAATAAATCAACGCCTTTTATGACTTCTTCTTTCAAAGTTGAAGCTTCGATGAGTTCGTCAAAAATAACAGCAGGTCTAATATTGGCAAAAAGTCCTAATGCTTTTCTAATTTTTAAAAGGCCGCTTTCGGGTCTTTTTTCTTTTGGTAGATTATCCCATTTATATCCCCCGATTGCTCCAAAAAGCACTGCATCGGAATTTAGACAACCTTCGATTGTCTCCTTTGGGCATGGATCGCCTGTTTTGTCATATGCGCTGCCTCCTAATAAAAATTCAGTGTATTCGAGTTTAAAATTTTCACTTGTTGCCACTGCGTTTAAAACTTTGATAGCTTCGTTTACAATCTCAGGTCCAATCCCATCACCCTTTAAAACGGCTATTTTATATTGTTTCATTTTTTTCCTTTAAAATTTCTTTTGCATAATTTATTAATCCGCCGGCTGCGATAAGCTCTTGCATAAACGGAGGAATAGGGGCAAATTTATATTCTTTGCCGCTATCTATATTATGGACAATTCCTTTATCCAAATCTATTTTTACAAGATTCCCTTCGTTTATTTCATCGCTTTGAAGGAGTTCGAAAATAGGAAGTCCCATATTAAAGCTGTTTCTATAAAATATTCTTGCAAAGCTTTTTGCAATAACGGCGGAAATTCCGGCGGCTTTAAGCGCAATAGGGGCGTGTTCGCGGCTGCTTCCGCTTCCGAAATTATATCCCGCAACTATTATATCGCCCGGGCTGACTTTTTTTGGAAACTCCGGGTCCGCATCTTCCATAACGTGTTTGGCAAGTTCGTGGGGATCGGAAGTATTTAAATATCTTGCAGGAATTATCAAATCGGTATCTATATTATCGCCGAATTTCCAAACTTTACCCGTAATAATATTCATTATAATCCTTTTTTATGTGAATTTTATCAAAAAATACGGGAAAAAGGAAAAAGGAGAATGGAGTTTCAAGTTTCGAGTTTAAATTTTGAATTTAACATTAAACGCTTAATGCTACATACTTAACATTTTGCACTTCGCATTAAAAATTATCTGACACCTGATATAATAATACTTTTATTATACCGAGCCACAAAATAAATATGATATTGTTTTGTATGGAAGAGATAAGGAAAATATAAGGAAAAGACGAGGAAGAGATAAGGAAAAGATAAGAAATGTAAGGTTTTTAATGGGGTTTGGTGTTATTTTGCATATATTTAACTTTAAAACCTTTAAAACTTCTATTACTTCTAATACCTCCATACTCCTAATGACAAATTTACCAATATACAAATACACCAATATACAAAT
>JALVTJ010000001.1 GCA_027036005.1 Nautiliaceae bacterium | reverse complement strand
CAAATTCCTAAGGATTTTAAAGAAAAAGGATTTGATACTATTAGGTTAAGATTTGATTTTTATATAAAAAAGCATAATAAAATAGTTAAAAGAAAACTATCCGAAAAGAAGTATATAGCAAAAATCAAAAAGGTGATTAATGATTGTTTGCGAAATCATTTGAATGTGGTATTAGCAAACGGGGCTTGTAACTTTAAATATTATGCCGATAAAAAAAGCGAAAATATCCTTTTAAAACATTGGGAGTTAATAGCAAAAGAATTTAAAAATTATCCTTATGTTTTAAGTTATGATTTGATTATTGAACCGGGTAAAAATTTAAGCAGACATAAATTAAAAAATAATTGGATTTTAAACGATTTTTATAAAAAAGCTTATAAAGAAATAAGAAAAATCGATACCAAACGGATAATAATGTGGGCTCCGAATCGCTTGTCCAATCCGTTTTATTTACCTAAAACATGGTATCCTAAAAGCGATAAATATATTATGGCGGAATGGCATATGTATGCAGCCGGTCCTAAGAAAGATTATAAAAAAATGATAATTAAAAAAACAAAATTTGCCAATAAGTGGTCAAAAACACATAAAATTCCTACATGGGTTGGTGCTTGGATGCCCGGAAATTATAATCATGGAAATACTTATAATATAAATGAACAGATTAAATTTTCAAAATTTATGATAGATACATTAAAAAAATATCATATACCTTTTGCAATAAATGCAGACCAAAAATTTTATGATATTAAAGAAAAAAAATTTAAATACAGATTGAGTGTATTAAACGTTATTATTAAAGAATGGGAAAAATGATGAATTTTATGAATGAAGCCCTTAAAGAAGCAAAAACAGGAGTAGAAAAAGGGGATGGTGGTCCTTTTGGAGCTGTTATTGTCAGAGATGGAGAAATTATCGGAAGAGGGCATAATAGAGTAATTGCTAAAAATGACCCAACAGCTCACGCAGAAATAGAAGCTATAAGAGATGCCTCAAAAAATATTAATAATTTTGATTTAAGTGGATGTGAAATATATATAACAGCAAAACCTTGTCCTATGTGTTTTGGGGCAATTCATTGGGCTAGGCTTGATAAGGTTTATTATGGGGCTACTAGTGGCGACGTGGCAAAAATAGGCTTTGATGATGAAAAATTTTATAAAATAATAAAAGGTGAAATTCCTGATAATATTGAATTTATTTATATAGAATGTAAAGAGTGCTTGGATATTTTTAAAGAGTGGTATGAAAAA
Source organism: Nautiliaceae bacterium (assembly GCA_027036005.1). GTDB lineage: Bacteria > Campylobacterota > Campylobacteria > Campylobacterales > Nautiliaceae > JALTBU01. Next base: position 13,333 of record JALVTJ010000001.1, on the reverse strand, counting down.
GAGGATAAAAAGCTTTATTAATTTGATATAATCTCCTAAAAAGGAAATAAATGCTTGATATCATTTCTTATAAAGAAGCTTTTTTTAAGTGTATCGACAATGTAAAACCTACTGATTTATACAAGAATATTTATGTTGAGAATGCTCTTGGGGAATTTTTGGCTGAGGATATTGTGGCTAAAAGAAACGCTCCTGTTTTTAATAATTCTGCAATGGATGGATTTGGCTTTAAAAAAAGCGATAACACAAAACTTAAAGTTATAAAAACAATTTATGCCGGAGACAAATACGAAAATTTTGAAATAAAAGATGATGAATGCGTTCGAATTATGACAGGGGCTAAGGTGCCAGAAAATATTGATACGGTTATTCCTATTGAAAAATGCAAAGAAGTTAATGAAAATTATATCGTTATTCCTGAGATTAAAAAGGGTGCGAATATTCGCCTAAAAGGTGAAGAAATTAAAAAAGGCGAAGTTTTAGTTAAAAAAGGCGAAGAAATTACACCGGAAATTGTAGCTCTTTTAGCATCTCAGGGAATTGTAAATGTTAAGATTTTTGTTAAACCGAAAATCGCAATTATTTCAACCGGGAATGAATTAAAAGAGCCTTGGGAAATGGCTGATGAAGAGGAGATATATAATGTAAATTCCTATTCATTACACGCACTTTTGAAATCAAAAGGGTTTGATTCGGATGTTATGGGAATTGTTCCTGATACACTCGAAAAAAGTATGGAGTTTATAAAAAAATTAAAAGATAAATATGATGTAATAATTACAACCGGTGGTATTAGTTTTGGGGATGCAGATTTTATTTATAAAGCGTTTTTGAAAAATTCCTTAAAGCCTTTTTTTCACGGAATAATGGTAAAACCCGGACGTCCTACAATGGCGGGGGTTATGGATGATACTTTTGTATTTGCGATGCCCGGTAATCCTTTGAGCTGTTATTTGAATACGTTTGCTTTGGCTGTTCCGGTATTAAGGAAAATGAGCGGGGCCGGGAAGTTTTTTTATGATTTTGTGTATGCGAAAAATCAAAAAGCGTTTAAAATCAATGCCAAAAAAGATCATACCGCACTTGGAAAACTTGAAAACGGAGAGTGGAAAGTTTTCGGTAATTATAAATACGGTTCGGGAATGTTAAGTCCGCTTTTTAATTCCAATTCTCTTGTCATAATCAATCAAGGCAAAGATATTGTGGATGAAGGAGTTATATTGAAAGTAATTCCTTTTAATACCGATTTTTGTGAGAGTAATGATTTTTTTAATGATTTATTTTAGTAATATCAACATCGCTTCCGAAAATTTCCCTTACCTTGTTTATAACTTCTTCTGATTTATCGTTTAATATATTTGTTTTAGGTTTTAGGGGGTTTTCCTTCTCTTTTGGCTTGGGTTTTGGGCATCTTATAACATTTATTTTAACATCAAGTCCGAAAATTTCGTTAATTAAAGGTCTTATAACAGGCGAAAAATATCTTTTGAACATCTCTTTGCATTTATCATCCGGACAGCTCTCCCACGTTAAAATGTTGTCTTTAAAAGAGATAAATTTAAGCGAATTTTTGAAACATTCTCCAAGTTCAAGGTCTTTTTCTGTGATTTTTTGAATGAGGATTTGAAATAATTTTTCGGGTGCAGGGGAATTTAATGCGGATTTTTGGGGTTTGTAAGCGTTTATATCTATTTTATTTTCCATTGTTTTTATTAAATCGTCTATTTTATGAGGTTTAGTGGCTTCTATCATTCTAAAAAACATAAGTGAAAGGACAAATTCGTTATCCGAATTTAATTTTATAAGTTCTTTTGAATCGTTGATTATATTAAAAAATCTTTGAAGTGTAATTATAGGAAGCGTCCCGCTAAAAAGCGTTTCTTTTAGAAAAAGGATAATTTCATCGATTATAAATTCCATATCGTAATTTTTTATTTGAGAAATAATTTTTTTAAGCTCTTTTTTATTCCCATCGAGTATAAGTCTAAAAATTTTCGAAATAATTTCAGGATTAAGAACTCCAAGCATTTCCACCGTTTTATCAAGTGTTATGTTTGCATTTGAATATGCTATCGCCTGATCCAAAATAGTAAGGGAATCTCGAACGCTCCCTTTTGCGTTTTTGACAATCAGTCTCAATGCTTCCGGTTCAAAATCGACATTTTCTTCGGCTAATATTTTTTGTAGATATGTTTCAATGGTGCTTTCAGGTATTTTATTGAATCTGAAATGTTGCACTCTGCTGAGAATTGTCGGGGGTAATTTAAGCGGGTCGGTTGTAGCAAGTATAAATTTTACATATTCAGGAGGTTCTTCAAGTGTTTTTAATAAAGCGTTAAAAGCTTCATTTGTTAGCATATGAACTTCGTCTATTATGAATATTTTGTATCTTCCTATTCCGGGTTTATATTTGGTGTGTTCAATAAGCTCTCTTATGTCTTCGATTTTACGGTTACTCGCCGCATCCATTTCGATAATATCCATATGGGAATTTTCATTTGCCATTTTGCAATTTTCACATATTTCGCAAGGCGTAGGGCTTGGGCCGTTTTCACATTCCATTGCTTTTGCGAAAATTCTTGCGGTGGTTGTTTTGCCGCTTCCTCTGATCCCTGAAAAAAGATAAGCGTGAGCGAGTTTGTTTTGCGAAAGAGAGTTTGTCAATGTCTTGACAATAGCGTCTTGTCCAATAATTTGTTCAAATTTTTTGGGTCTGTGTTTTAAAGCCAATACCAACAATAAGCCTTTTTTATAATTATAGCGAAATTTTAAATATTGTTTGTAAGTAGGAATTCGTTTATTTCATAAGCCAGTTTTTCTTTTATTTCTTTAAAATCGGAGGTATCGAATGTATTGATGATTTCGGGAGAAATTTTTATTATATCCGTCTTTTTCAATAATGTTTTTAGACAATCAATATTTTCACAAACAATGAATTTTTCATAAAAATTTTTTAGTTTTTGATTATGGATTTTGTCTATAAGATTTTTCAAATATCGCTGTTCTTTTTTGTTTTTGAAAAGAAAATATTTTGATTGCTTTACATTATACATTTTGCCCCGTTAGAATTAAATTTGTTATTAGTAATTGTATATTAAAAATTGAATTTTGTCAAAATATGGAGATATTTGAAGTAAATTACCTTGATTTTTGATGGTAGTGAGGGGGAGACTTGAACTCCCGACCTCCGGCTTATGAGACCGGCGCTCTAGCCAGCTGAGCTACCTCACCTTTTGGTGAATGAAATAATAATAAAAATTTGGCTTTATGTCAATAGTAAACAATATGTTACTTTTTGTAAAAAAAGCATAAGCTATTTAATATTAATTGGAAATTTTTTATAAAAATTGTATAATTAATTGAATATTAAAAAAGGAGAAAAAATGAAAATTTTTAAAGGGCTTTTAAGCGTGGTTTTGTTAGTTAATTTATCTATGGCTGCCCAATATGTTATCAAATTTTCTCATGTTGTCGCGGCTGATACGCCAAAAGGTAAAGCTGCCGTATATTTTGCAAAGAGATTGGAAGAGCTTTCGCACGGTAAAATAAAAGTCGAAGTATATCCGAATGCTCAGCTTGGAAGCGATAAGGTTGTGCTTAGAAAAATGAAATTCAATGCGGTGCAAATGGCAGCACCTACTTTTTCAAAATTTACAGGTCTTGTTCCTCAGCTTGGGCTTTTCGATTTGCCGTTTTTATTTAAAGACGAAAATCATTTGCATAAAGTCTTAGACGGAAAAGTAGGTCAAAAACTTATGGATATGGTTACAAAAAAAGGATATGTAGCACTTGCTTATTGGGATAATGGATTTAAAGTAATGACTGATGACAAAAGGCCTTTGATCAAACCAGAAGATTGCAAAGGGCTTAAATTCAGAGTTATGAGTTCAAAAGTTTTGATAGAACAGTTTAAAGCTCTTGGTGCAATTCCCGTGGTATTGCCTTTTAGTGAAGTTTATTCGGCTCTTCAACAAGGAGTGGTGAATGGGCAAGAAAATACCATTTCCAATATTTACACTAAGAAATTTTATGAAGTTCAAAGATATATGACAATTACAAATCATGGATATCTCGGATATTTGGTTGTTATGAGCAAAAAATTCTGGAATAGACTGCCTAATGATTTGAAAGCCGATGTAAAAGAAGCGATTAAAGAGGCTACGGCAAAAGAGAGGGTTTGGGCAAAAGAGCTTAATAATGAGCAATTAAATGAGATTAAAGCATATGCCAAAAAAACTGGTAAACTTGAAATTGATTATTTAACCCCTCAGCAAAGAGCATTATGGGTAAAAAAATTAAGAGCCATTTATCCCGAATTTTATTCAACAATAGGTAAAAATTTAATTGAAGAAGCGATTAAAGAAGGCGAATGAGGTTAATAAGCAAATTTGTAGAAAATTTATTGGCCTTTTTGGCCTCTTTTACCATTGCAGCTGGCGTTTTACTTGCATTTGTCAATGTTGCCGTAAGATTTATTTTTAATCAAAGTATAGAATGGGCTTTTGAACTGACGAGTTATTTGTTTATATATTCCGCATTTTTTGCCGCTGCATATCTTTTTAGCAAAGGCGCAAATATCAAAGTTACCATTCTTTTGGATTTAGTGTCTCCTAAAATATCCAAAATAATGATAATTTTGGTTGATATGTTAAATATACTCTATCTCGGAATCATTGCATATTTCAGTTATGTTTTTATTTTCGATCCTGACCTCGGAGTTAAGGCAAGCGGGGAAGTGAGTGTCGATTTGGGGATAAAAATGTGGATAGTGTATTTGATATTGCCGATAAGTGCCGTATTGGCAATAATAGCCGTTTTGTTTAAATTAAGAGACGATTTGTTTACTCCTTCAAAAAAACTTGTTAAAGATGTGGAAAAAGAAATTATAAAAGAAGATATTGAAGAGATGAGTGTAGGTGAGATTAAATGATAGCGCTTGTATTATTTGCACTTTTTTTCGTATTGTTATTTTTAAGTGTTCCGGTTGCAGTAGCTTTGGGATTATCTACTTTTATAACGGCTTATATATTTGAAGGCTACGATTCGCTGGTGGATTTGGCTAGTAATCTTTTTTCACAACTTGATAAATATCCACTTATGGCAATTCCAATGTTCATATTAGCAGGTAATTTGTTAAGTAAAGGAGGGAGTGCAAAAAGAATAATCGAATTTGCAAAAGCATTTGTCGGGCATTTGCCGGGAGGCCTTCCTATTGCCGCTATTTTGGCAAGTATTGTATTTGCGGCTGTTAGTGGCAGTTCTCCTGCAACCGTTGCTGCGATAGGCTCTATTATGTTCGGTGCTATTCAGGGTGCTGGATATCCTAAACGTTATGCGATAGGAACTATTACAACAGCCGGAAGTCTTGGGATTTTAATTCCTCCTAGCATTGTTATGATTATTTACGGGGTAACGGCGGATCAGAGTATAGGCAAACTTTTTATGGCCGGTATTATCCCCGGCCTTTTAATAGGATTTATGCTTATGAGCGTTACATATATCGGAGCAAAAAAACTTGGATTTCAAAAAACAAAGCCTGCAAGCTGGAAAGTAAAATGGCAAAAATTTAAAGAAAGTTTCTGGGCTTTAATGACAATTGTAATTATTATCGGAGGAATATACGGAGGTATTTTTACTCCTACCGAAGCGGCAGCTGTAAGTGCTATTTGGGCGCTTTTTGTATCTCTTTTTATTTATAAAGATATTAAATTTAAAGACATGGGCAGTGTTTTTTTTGAAAGTTCCAAAACAAGCGGTATGATACTTTTTATAATTGCCAATGCGAGTATGTTTGCTTATTTTCTTACCCTTGAAAACATTCCACAATCTCTTACCGATATGGTTTTACAGATGCATTTGAATAAATATATGTTTTTGGTTGCTGTAAATATATTGTTATTAATTGCAGGAAACTTTATGGAACCAAGCTCAATCATTATGATTACCGTTCCGCTTTTACTCCCTATTGCAAAAACATTGAATATTGATCCGATACATTTCGGTGTAATAATAACCATAAATATGGAACTTGGAATGCTAACTCCTCCTGTGGGGCTTAATCTTTTTGTCGCAAGCGGAATCACAGGTGAACCGATTAAAGAGGTTGTAAAATCGGTTATTCCATGGTTTTTGGTTATGCTCGTCGGTTTATTATTAATAACTTATATACCTCAAATTTCATTATGGCTTCCAGATCATATGAATTTTTAATATTATTTTAATTTAGTTTTTTAGACTAAACTTTCTTAAAAATATTTTTAAAATATATTGACATAAAAAATTTTTTTTATTATAATTTCATCAGTTAAATAAAATAACTGACAAAGGAGGAGTAAATGTTTAAACCGTTAGGACTAAGAGTTTTGGTAGAAAGAATGGAAGAGGAAGCAAAAACAGCAAGCGGAATTATTATTCCGGATAATGCAAAAGAAAAACCACTTGAAGGTAAAGTGGTTGCTATTTCAAAAGAAGTGGAAGATGATGAAAATTTACCTATTAATATAGGTGATACAATTGTTTTTGCAAAATATGCAGGAACAGAGCTTAGTATGGATGGGAAAGAATATCTCGTATTAAATACAGATGATATTTTAGGAAAAATTGAATAAAAAGGAGGGGAGATATGGCAAAAGAAATCGTATATAGTGATGTTGCAAGAAACGAATTGTTAGCAGGAGTTGAAAAGTTAGCCAATGCTGTTAGAGTAACTATGGGTCCTAAGGGTAGAAATGTTTTACTTCAAAGAAGTTTCGGAGCTCCTCATATTACAAAAGACGGAGTTAGCGTGGCAAAAGAAATAGAACTTAAAGATCCGGTTGAAAATATGGGGGCTCAGCTTGTAAAAGAAGTTGCAAGTAAAACTGCTGATGAAGCAGGGGATGGAACAACAACAGCAACGGTTTTGGCTCATGCAATTTTTAAAGAAGGTTTGAAATATATAACTGCGGGAGCAAATCCGATCGCTGTTAAAAGAGGAATGGATAAAGCTGCACAAGCTATTATAGAAGAGCTTAAAAAATCAAGCAGAACCGTTGAAAACAAAGAACAAATCGCTCAGGTTGCAACAATTTCAGCAAATAATGATGAAAAAATAGGTGAGCTTATTGCGGAAGCTATGGATAAGGTAGGAAAAGACGGTGTAATTACCGTTGAAGAAGGAAAATCACTTACAGATGAGCTTGAAGTGGTTGAAGGAATGCAGTTTGACAGGGGATATTTAAGCCCTTATTTTGTAACTAATGCAGATAAAATGGTGGCTGAGTATGAAGATGCATATATTTTATTGTATGATAAGAAAATCAGTAATATGAAAGATTTGTTGCCTTTACTTGAAAAAATGGTGCAAGCAGGAAATAAACCGTTATTGATTATTGCGGAAGATGTTGAAGGTGAAGCACTTGCAACATTGGTTGTTAACAAATTAAGAGGCGTTTTGAATGTTGTGGCTGTAAAAGCACCTGGATTTGGCGATAGAAGAAAAGCAATGCTTCAAGATATTGCGATTTTAACAGGTGGCCAAGTTATAAGTGAAGAACTTGGTAGAACACTTGAAGGAGCTACATTAGCGGACCTTGGGCAAGCAGGAAGAATTGTAGTTGATAAAGAAAATACTACAATAGTAGACGGTAAAGGTGATAAGGAAGCAATTGAAGCCAGAATCAAACAAATCAAAAAAGAAATTGAAGAAACGACAAGCGATTATGACAGAGAAAAATTACAAGAAAGATTGGCGAAACTAAGCGGCGGTGTTGCCGTAATTAAAGTTGGAGCAGCAACAGAAACTGAAATGAAAGAGAAAAAAGACAGAGTAGATGACGCTCTTAGCGCAACAAAAGCTGCTGTTGAAGAAGGTATTGTGATAGGCGGCGGTGCAGCAATTCTTAAAGCGGCTAAAAAAGTGAACATTGAAGCTGTTGATGCCGATGAGCAAATAGGTATCGATATAATCAAAAAAGCGGTTAAATCTCCGATTAAACAAATAGCCGAAAATGCCGGATATGAACCGGGAGTTGTGGTTATGAATGTTGAAGAAGCCGATGAAAATACTGGATTTAATGCTGCAAGTGGAGAATATGTAGATATGTTTGAAGCAGGAATAATCGATCCTACTAAGGTTGAAAGAATTGCTCTTCAAAATGCTGTAAGTGTAGGCGGATTATTGCTTACAACAGAAGCGGCCGTAACAGAAGAGCCAAAAGAAGAAAAAGCGGCACCAGCAATGCCTGATATGGGAGGAATGGGAGGAATGATGTAATTCCTCTCTTTTTTATTTCTTTTTTAATAGTGTTTGACACTAAAAGTATTAAAATTTAATGCTGGTTTGTTAGTTTCAACTTCTTTTTTCATACCAAATCACTCATTATACCAAAACCTATTAAAAACCTTACATTTTTTTATCTTTTCCATACAAAAAATTTCATTTTTATTTTGTGGCTTGATATTATCTATTTCTCAAATTAAGATTAAATTTATTTTGTTGTGTTATACTAATAAAAAAAGGATTTTTATGAAAATCTCTTTGGTTTTAAGCGGAGGAGGTGCCAGGGGTTATACGCATATAGGCGCAATAGAAGAGCTTAAATCTCAAGGTTTTGAAATTATCAGTATTGCTGGAACTTCTATGGGCGCCGTTATAGGTGGCCTGGAAGCTTGCGGAAAGCTTAACGAATATAAAAATTGGGTAACAAGTCTTGATTTTTTTGATATTTTTAAATTTTTAAAATCTCCTTTTAAATTAGATGGACATAAAATATTTTCCAAAGTTAGAAAAATAGCAGGAACACATAAAATAGAAGATCTTCCGATAAAATTTACAGCCGTGGCAACGGATTTAACAAAGAAAAAAGAAACATGGTTTCAAAAAGGCGATTTATGGAAAGCCGTTATGGCTTCATCTGCAATTCCAGGCGTATTTGATCCTGTTAAAATAAATAATAGATTAATGGTTGATGGAGGTGTTTTAAATTTAATGCCAATAGCTCCTGTTATGAGCGATATGAGTGATTTGATTATTGCCGTTAATTTATACGGAGAAGAGCAAAATTTGGATATAAAAATTTCCAAAGAAACGAAAAAAAAACAGAATATTTTTACTGAAATTTGGAAAAAAATGTTTCAGGAAAAAGAAAATACCGTCAATATGTCAATAGATTTGATGATGGAAGTTATTTTTAGATATAGAAAAGCCGAATATGTTCCGGATATAGAAATAGATATACCGATGAACATAGCTGATTGGTATGAATTTCATAGAGCTCCCGAATTAATTGAAATAGGAAAATTATTAACTAAAAAAGCTCTTGAAGAAGCTAAAAAACAAGGAAAAATATAGAGGTGAAGTAGAAAGTAGAATAATTTTATTTCTCTTTTGCTATAATTTCAAAAAAGGAAATGAAATGGAAAAGATTCACACTTCCAATGCTCCAGAGGCGATAGGTCCTTATTCTCAGGCTATTAAGGTTGGAAATATGATTTTTACATCAGGACAAATTGCTCTAACGCCTGATGGGAAGTTTTTGAATGAGGATATCAAAATCCAAACAAAACAGGTGTGCGAAAATTTAAAAGCTGTTTTAAATGCTGCGGGTGCGGATATAAAAAATGTAATAAAAACGACTATTTTTTTAGCTGATATCAATGATTTTTCAGCTGTTAATGAAATTTACGGAGAATATTTTTCTCATAAACCAGCAAGAAGCACGGTTGCAGTTAAAGAGTTGCCTAAGGGGGCAAAAGTGGAAATTGAATGTGTTGCAGTTATATAGATAGAGAAAAGATAGGGAAAAGAGAAGTTAATAGCTTAAAATTTGCTTAATTTAAGTTTATTTTAAGAAATAACTGGTAATATTTCATCCTAAAACCAGAGTAAAAGGGTTAAAATATGTATGCTGTAATTAAACACGGTGGAAAACAATATAAAGTTCATCAGGGAGATATTTTAGAGCTTGATAGAATAAGCGAAGTTGAACCTAAACAGACAATAGAAGTCGAAGATGTTATTTTAGTGGCGGGAGATGATGTAAAAGTAGGTGCTCCTAATGTTGAAGGTGCAAAAGTAATTTTGGAAGTAATTAATCATGCAAGAGGCAAAAAGGTAATTATTTTCAAAAAAAGAAGAAGAAAAGATTCCAAAAGAAAAAGAGGGTTCAGAAGAGATTTTACAAGAGTTAAAGTTAAAGAAATTATTGTTTAAGGAGAATCAATGGCACATAAAAAAGGACAAGGCTCAACTCAAAATAACAGAGATTCAGCCGGTAGAAGACTTGGCGTTAAAAAATTCGGCGGAGAATTTGTAAGAGCCGGCAATATTATAATTAGACAAAGAGGAACAAAAGTTCATCCCGGAAACAATGTCGGACTAGGAAAAGATCATACGATATATGCTTTAATTGACGGTTATGTAAAATTCGAAATTAAAGATAAAGACAGAAAAAAAGTTTCAGTTTATCCTACAAAAGATTAATTCTCTCTCTTTTTAATTTGATACAATATCATTAGTTTGTAATTTGTTATTGGTATATTGGTGTATTCGTTATTTGTGAAAAATGTTTTAACCGATATACCAATTAACAAATACACCAATAACTAATTATACAAGGTTTGAAATGTTTACCGATAAAATAAAACTTAAAGTTCGTTCAGGTAAAGGCGGAGCCGGATGCGTAAGTTTCAGAAGAGAAAAATTCGTTCCAAAAGGCGGACCTGACGGAGGGGACGGCGGAAAAGGCGGAGATGTTATAATAGAGTGTGACAACAATACGAACACTCTTTCACATTTTAAAGGTAAAAAACTATTAAAAGCTTCGAATGGACGTCCGGGCGAGGGCAGAAAAAAACACGGTGCCAACGGTGAAGATATTGTTTTGAAAGTGCCCCCGGGAACTATTATAAAAGATGCGATAACGGGTGAAATTTTGCTTGATATGAAAAATCCGGGCGAGAGAAAAATATTGCTTGAAGGCGGAAGAGGAGGACTTGGAAACTGGCATTTCAGAGGTCCAAGACAACAAGTTCCAAGATATGCCCAAAGTGGAGAAGAGGGGAAAGAACTTGAAATTATAATGGAGCTTAAACTTATAGCGGATGTAGGGCTTGTCGGATTTCCAAATGCGGGAAAATCAACACTTATAAGCGCACTTAGCAATGCAAAACCCGAAATTGCAAATTACGAGTTTACTACACTAACTCCAAAACTCGGTGTAGTGAAAGTTGATGAATATCGAAATTTTGTAATGGCCGATATTCCGGGAATTATAGAAGGCGCTCATGAAGGAAAGGGGCTCGGGCTTAAATTTTTAAAACATATAGAAAGAGTTAAAATTATTCTTTATATAATCGACTTGGCAAGTTTTAGGGATAGTTTTTATCAGTTTAAAACTTTACAAAAAGAACTTAAAAAATATTCTAAAACACTTGCAAACAGACCCTATGCCATAGCTTTGAATAAGATTGATGCGGTTGAAAAAAATAAAATAAACGAATTTTTTGAAAAAATAAATATTAAGCCAAATGAATCTAAATATGGTGCGATAGATGAATATCCTTGTTATTTTGAGGAAAAAACGTTTATTTTGCCGATAAGTGCGGCTGCAAAAATAAACTTAGACGCTTTAAAATACGCATTAGCAGGTATTTTGGAAAACGGGGAATGAAATGAAAAATATAAAAAGAATTGTTTTTAAAGTAGGAACATCCACTCTTTATGAAAACGGAGTATTAAGCGAAAGAATGGATAAAATTGTGGAATTTTTGAGCAATCTTAATAAAAATTATGAAATACTTCTTGTAAGTTCAGGTGCGGTTGGAGCGGGATATACAAAATGCCCCCTTGATAAAACTTTTCTTGAAAACAAGCAAGCGCTTGCGGCGATAGGACAGCCTTTGTTGATGAGGGAATATAAAGAAAGATTTCATAAATTTAATGTAAATGTAGCGCAGGTGCTTTTGACCGCTGCGGATTTGGATTCGAGAAAAAGAACCGAATATGCGAAAAAAATGATAAATGTTTTATTGAAAAACAAAGTTATACCTATAATAAATGAAAACGATTCAGTTTCCGTCAAAGAAATTTTATTCGGTGATAATGACCAATTAAGCGCTTATGTTACATATTATTTCGGTGCCGATTTGTTGGTTATGCTTAGCGATATAGATGCTTTTTACGATGAAAATCCTAAAACAAATAAAAATGCAAAACCTATAAATATTGTCGAGGAAATAGATGATGAGCTTTTGGAGCAGGAGTGCAATCCTAACGATACGTTTGCCACAGGAGGAATTGTAACAAAACTTAAAGCGGCCAAATTTTTAATGGATAGAAAAATTCCTATGTATCTGACAAACGGAGCAAATCTTGAAAGAGTGCAGGAATTATTAGAAGGAAAACAGACAAATGGAACTCTTTTTATGAAGGTTAACAAATGAAAGTGGTTGCCACAAACAGAAAAGCTTATCACGATTACGATATTTTCGATAAATACGAAGCAGGGATTGAACTAAAAGGCAGTGAAGTTAAGGCGTTGAGAAAAGGCAGAGTTAATCTTAAAGATTCGTTTGTGAAAATTCAAAACGGGGAAGCTTTTTGGATTCAAGGACATATCAGCAATCTTGATACGACATATTCCGTTTTCAGGCACGATGAAAAAAGACCGAGACGTCTTCTTTTGCATAAAGACGAAATAGCAAAACTTGCAGGATATACAAGTGAGAAGGGATATACTCTGGTGCCTACTAAAATTTATTTTAACAATAAAAACAAAGCAAAGCTTGAAATCGCCGTTGCCAAAGGAAGACAGCTTCATGACAAAAGAAGAATAATGAAAGAAAAAGAGCTTAAAAAAGAAGCTGCTGCCGCTATGAAGAGATACGGTTTTTAATTTCTTTCAAATCGTCCAAAACTTTTGAGGCATGTCCTTTTGCTTTGACTTTTTTATATTCTTTAACGATTTCTCCATCGGGGTTTATTATAAAGGTTGAGCGTATTACGCCTTCGTATTCTTTTCCATACATTTTTTTTATTCCCCATGCTCCGTAAGCTTTTAAAACTTTTTTTTCTTCATCGCTTAGAAGGGTAATTTTAAGATTATGTTTTTCTATGAAATTGCAGTGTTTTTTCACAGAATCGGGACTAATACCGATAATAATAGCTCCTAATTTCTCAAATTCGTCCAAAAGTTCGCTAAATTCCTTCGCTTCTGTGGTGCATCCCGGGGTATTGTCTTTCGGATAAAAATAAAGAATTATCCATTTTCCTTTCAAATCTCTAAGACATATTTCAATTCCGTCTTGATTTGGCAGACAAAAATCATTCACTTTCATTGAAATCCTTTAAAAA